>CAMOUD010000027.1 GCA_946626215.1 uncultured Lachnospiraceae bacterium | reverse complement strand
TCGATCTGCAGGATCCCGTCGGTCCTGGCCACGATCTGGTACTTATCTTCGTAGACGATCTCTCCCGGCGAGTTGGTATAGACCAGGAAATAGGGGTGGTTGTACCGCTCCAGGAGCCAGAGGGCCGGCCGGATCATCTTCATCATCTCCTCGGAATTCTCCGTTTTGAACCAGCAGACCACCTTCTCCCGCCGTTTGCACTGGGGCGGCCAGGGAAGGTTCTCCGCGAACCAGTCGTCGATCTCCCGGTAGAGGTCCGCGTCCTCCTGGTCCATGACATCGTCCTGGATCAGCTGCCAGCACATGCTGAAGATGCCCTTGGCGTACATGGTATTCCTGGCCAGCTCCCTGCCCTGGATCCGGACATACTTGAATTTCAGAGTGCTCATCTTCCCTCCCTTCCGCGGCTTCGCGGAACTGTCTTTCCGCCTTCTTACGGTCCCATTATACCATTTCCGGGACCGGGCCGGGAATTATTCTCTTTCCCGCATGGGCGTAGAAGCCTCGATCAGGTTCCCGTCCGGATCATAGAAGCGGACGACCTTCTGTCCCCAGCTGTGGGTCATGAGACGGTTCACGTAGACCGCCTCCGGGAAGAGGCTTTCCAGCTTCCTGACAAAGCCCTCCAGGTCCGCCTCCTCAAAATACAGCTCGCAGGCGTTGCTTTCCGGGATGATCTTCCTTCCCAGGAAGCGCTCCCAGATCTCCGCGTCCTGAAGGACCAGGCCCTCCGTCAGGATCATGTTGCCGCCATGGTCCGCCAGCAGCTCCAGACCGAAGAGGTCATGGTAGAACCTCCTGGACCGTTCGATATCCCGGGTCACGATCAGTACGTTTTTCAGCTTCACTCTTCCTGTCCTCCACCCTTCAGGACGGTTCACGCCCCGCGGAAACTCTCCTTCCCTTCCTGCCTTATCCGCCGAAAAGGGTCTTCAGGACCAGCTTGATCAGAACGGCCGCGGCCAGGGCCAGGACGGCCGAAAGGACCATGAGGAGGGGGCCCTGTATCCTGCGTTCCCCTCTCTTTTTCTGATACCGGTTCATGAGGCCCGTGGCGTGGAAAAAGATCATAAAGACCGTCACGAACACCAGGGTCTCGCAGTAGAGACTGACCCTGGGAAAGACCTCTCCCGAGGCGGAAAGGCCCGTCCCCTCCAGGACCATCCACACGGCGGCGGCGATGGCGCCGATCAGGCTCTCCCTCCGGATGTTCTTCAGCATCTGTGTTTTCTCATTGTCGGCGTACTCGGACATCTTTCCGGCCACCTCTTTGGCTTCCTCTTTCATTTCCCCGCTTTTCCTTTCTCCGTCGATCAGCTCCGGAATGGTCACGCCGTAAAAACCGGCGATCTCCACAAGGAGGCTGATGTCGGGCATGTTGTTTCCGTTCTCCCATCTGGACACGGTCCTGCCGGTGACCCCGAGGATCTCCGCCAGCTGCTCCTGTGTCAGATTCTTTTCCTTTCGAAGCTCCTTCAGGAAGCTTCCGATCTTTGCCTGATCCATGGCTGCGTCCTCCTTTGACTCCTATTCTGGGACCGGGACCGGCCGCGGAACAGGACATAAAGCGGGAAAAAGCCCTGTTTCCGGCCGGACACACGTGTCGGGTCCTCTTTTTTTGTCTTCCGGAGCCTTTCTCAGGCTCTCCCGGCCGGATCCGGGCCCTCCCTGCCCGCCATTTTCAGGAAGAAGGGAAAAAGAAAAACAATATAGAACATCTGCAGGAAGCAGGATGAGACCGTGCCTGCAGGCCCCGGGATCCATCCCCTTACCAGGGGGACCAGGATCAGGCTGACCCCGTAATAGCCAAGGAGTCCTGTCGTCAGCCGGGTGATCCTGCGCTCCATGGAAATATCCGTGGAGAACGTGACCAGGCGCCCCTCCAGGACCCAGCCGGTCAGGAAGGCGGCGCACCAGCCGACGCCCTTAAAGGTGTCGTTGGCCATTTTTGCCCCGTCCACCAGGAGCCTTCCCTCCGCGTCAAAGTCCGCGGGATAGGACTTGAGGCCCGCGTAAAGGGCCGCCAGAAGGGCCAGGCAGATCCCGGCGGCCGCGGTCATAAAGGCCTTCTCCGGATGCTCCCTCAGCCAGCCCGTGAGCCGGAGGGTCAGGCCCATGACAAGAAGGCCGGCGCCGGTCCCGGCCAGAACGTCCTGGGGGGTATGGACCCCCAGAAATACGCGGCTGAAGGCGATCAGGACGACCAGAAGAAGGAGGGTCCCCCTGAGGAGCCGGGGAAGCTCTTTTTTCAGAGCGCCGCCCCCAAAGACGGCAGCCGCGTTCATGGTATGGCCGCTGGGGAAGGAATAGCCGGTGGCCGTCGTTATGGCATTCCCGTAGGGCACGATCCGCGGGTCCCGGATCCAGGGCCTGTAGACGCAGGCCGTGACCTTCATGCTCCCGTTGACCAGCCGGATGCCGCTCCACCCCATGAGCAGGAAGGTGCCGAAGTCCCTGCTGACGCACCAGTACATGACCGCCATGATGACCATGACCGAATTCAGTTCTCCCAGAAAGGTCATCTTGGCGGCGAACTCTGCCAGGAAGGCGCCTCCGCCGTTCCTGAACTCCTGAAGAAGCAGAAGAATCCTGATATCCATCCGTGTCTCTCCCCTCTGCGTTTTTTCTCATTATACAGCAGGGCAGGGCCGGAAAGGAGGGCCGGACCCAAAAGACCGGCTCCTCAGAACGCCTTTCGGCTGCCGGATCTGTGCCGAATAGATATCAGTTTGACCATCCTTCAAATTCTTTCTATACTTGAGAGGGGACTCTGCTCCCGGAAAGCGAGGAAATGACAGACATGGCAGAAAAAGACAATGGTTCCATTTTCAGGCAGAAAAGCCTGGACCGGATCAATTCTCCCGACCAGATCAACGATTATATACGCGTGCTCAACCCGGCCATGTGGATGGTCCTTCTGGGGATCATCCTGCTCCTTCTGGCCGGGATCCTCTGGGCCGCCCTGGGAAAGCTGGAGCTGAGGACCGCGGACATGGAAACGGGCCGGGTCTATACGGAGACCCTTTCGCCCCTTTCCTTCCTGTCTGACTAGCTGCCTTTCCCTGACGCGAGAAAAAGGAATCGGTTATGCCTGAAATAAAAAGACCGGTCACCGGAGGGGTGGCCAAGGTACCCATGATCATGCAGATGGAGGCCCTGGAATGCGGGGCCGCCAGTCTCTGCATGGTCCTGGCCTATTATGATAAATGGGTCCCGCTGGAGCACGCCCGCGTCTCCTGCGGCGTATCCCGGGACGGCGTCAACGCCAAGAACATCCTGATCGCCGCCAGAAGCTACGGCCTCAGGGCCAAGGGCTTCAAGTTCGAGCCTGAGGACCTTCGGAAGAACGCCCAGTATCCCTGCATCATCCACTGGGAATTCAACCACTTTGTGGTCCTGGACGGCTTTAAGGGCGATCAGGCCGTCATCAATGATCCCGCCCGGGGCAGGGTCCTCCTCAGCTGGGAGGATTTCGACAAGGGCTTTACCGGCGTCTGTCTCATGATGGAACCGGAGGAGGCCTTCGAGCCATCCGGCCGTCCGGCTTCGATCCTGGCCTATATACGGAAGCGCCTGAAGGGCATGCTGCCGGTGGTGGTCTTTACCATGCTCTCCTACGCGGTCACCTCCGTCATGGGCATGATCTTCCCCGCTTTCCAGCGCTTCTTCCTGGACCGGCTGGTCCCGGGGCTGAATCCGGAGCTGGAGCTTCCCTTCCTGGTCCTGACGGGCCTCTTTATGGCCCTCCAGCTGGCCATGATGGCCCTTCAGGCCCAGGCCGGCCACCGCATGTCCGGCAAGCTGGCCATCATGGCCAACGCGGAATACATGTGGCATGTGCTCCGCCTGCCCATGCACTTCTTCTCCCAGCGGACCACCGGCGACATCGCCCTGCGCAAGGATGCCAACGCCTCCATCGCGGAGACCATGATCGGGACCCTGACCCCCATCCTGATGAATTCGGTCCTGATGATCGTCTACCTTTTCATCCTGATCCGCTACAGCCTGGTCCTGACCCTGATCGGGGCGGGCGGTCTTGTCATCACCTGGCTGGTCCGCCGCTGGATCGAGGGTAAAAGGACCAACCTCCGCAAGGTCCGGGCCAGGGACCAGGCAAAGCTGGACAGCGCCACCGTGACCGCCATCGAGCTGATCGAGACCGTCAAGGCCAGCGGGGCCGAGAACGGCTTCTTCCAGAACTGGGCCGGCTACCAGGCCTCTGTCAACAGCCAGGACATCTCCATGGCAAGGATCGACCAGTACCTGGGCCTTCTGCCCGGCCTGATCAGCCTGGCCGTCAACTTCACCATCCTGTCCATCGGCATGGTCCTGATCATGAACGGCCGCTTCACCGTCGGTATCCTGACGGCCTTCCAGGCCCTCATGTCCTCCTTCTCCGAGCCGGTGGAGTCCCTCATGGACACCCAGGATACCATCACCGCCATGCACTCGAACATGGACCGGATCCAGGACGTCCTGGACTACCCGGCGGACATCACGGAAGAGAGCATGGAGATCCGGGAGGACATCTCCTACAGCAAGCTGACCGGGGCCGTGGAGATGAAGGACGTGACCTTCGGCTACGCCCCCCTGGGCGAGCCCATGCTCCGGCATTTCTCCATGAAGATCGAGCCCGGCAGAAAGATCGCCCTGGTGGGCAGCTCCGGCTGCGGCAAGTCCACCATCGCAAAGCTCCTGATGGGCCTTTACCGGCCCTGGGAGGGCGAGATCCTCTTTGACGGGATCCCCCGGGACCAGGTCGACCGCAGCGTCTTTACCGGGTCTGTGGCCATGGTCGACCAGGACATCACCCTTTTCGAGGATACCATTTCCGAAAACATCCGCATGTGGGATTCCACCATCCAGGACTTTGAGGAGATCCTGGCGGCCAGAGACGCCGGCATCCACGACCTGATCATGCAGCGGGAGGGCGGCTACCAGTACCGGCTCCTGGACGGGGGCCGGGACTTTTCCGGCGGCGAGCGCCAGCGTCTGGAGATCGCCAGGGCCCTGGCCCAGGATCCCACCATCCTGATCCTGGATGAGGCCACCTCCGCCCTGGACGCCAGAACGGAATTCGAAGTCATCCGGGCCATCCGAGACCGGGGCATCACCTGCATCGTGATCGCCCACAGGCTCTCCACCATCCGGGACGCGGACGAGATCATTGTCCTGGAGCGGGGAGAGACCGTGGAACGGGGCACCTATGAAGAGCTGATGGCGGCGGGCGGCGCCTTCGAGCGCCTGGTCAACAGCGACTGAGACACAGACAGGAGTGAACATGGGCTGGTTCGATGAACAGGTAAAGGAAAGGGCAAAGAACGACGACGATCTCTTTGCCGATGCCTTTGCCGGTATGGCAAATATACTCAACAGCAGAAAGAACAGAGCCTCGGTGAGCTTTCAGCCGGACAGGGACCTGTCCGGCCGGGCTCTCCGGGAGATCCTGAAGTACTATGACATCCGCGCCAGAGAGGTCCCCCCGGACCTGAAGGAGGACCTGGAGATCCTGGAGTATCTCCTCCGTCCCTCGGGCATCCTTTACCGGGAGGTCAGGCTGACCGGCCGCTGGTGGAAGGACGCGGCGGGTCCCATGCTGGCCCGGACAAAGGAGGACCGGCCCCTTGCCCTCCTCCCCCACGGCATGGGCGGCTATATCTGGAAAGACCCGTCGGACGGGACCTCCGGCCGGGTCGATGAAAAGACCGCGGCCGGCCTGGAGGAGGAAGCCCTCTGCTTCTACCGCCCCTTCCCCATGCGGCCCATGACCATCCGGGACCTTCTGGCCTACATCTTCTCCCTGCTCAGGCCGGGCGACTACGTCCTCCTGATCGGCCTTACAGGCGCCGTGAGCCTGGCCGGCCTCATGACCCCCGTCATGACCAGCCGTCTATACCAGACGGTCCTGGGGACCCGGTCCTCCCTCCTGCTGGGGGCCATCCTGACCACCCTGGTCTGCGCCTCCCTGTCCTCCTTCCTCTTCGGAGCGGTCCGTTCCATCGTGAACGCCTCCATCTCCCTGCGGATGAACCAGGAGGTCCAGAGCTCCACCATGATGCGGGTCCTTTCCCTGCCTCCCTCCTTCTTCAAGGACTACAGCGCGGGCGAGCTGGCGGGCCGGGTCTCTTACATGAGCGGCCTCTGCACCAGCCTGACGGAGATCATCTTTTCCTCTGGCCTGACTGCCCTCTTTTCCCTGGTCTATATCTTCCAGGTCTTCTACTATACCCCCTTCCTGGGCGGGACGGCCATGGGCGTCACCCTCCTCACCCTCCTGGTCAGCGTCCTCCTGTCCATCTGGCAGGTACGCTACCTTCGGATCAGCATGCAGGAGGGCACAAAGGAAAGCGGCCTGATCTACGCCTTCTTCGGCGGCATCCAGAAGATCCGGAGCGCGGGAGCCGAAAAAAGAGCCTTCGCCAAATGGGCGGCCCAGTATACCAAAGCGGCCGCCGGCATCTATGACGAGCCCCTCCTCCTCAGGATGAGCAGCGTGGTCACAGCGGCCATTTCCATGGCCGGGACCCTCATCATCTACACCGCGGCCCTGAAGTCCCATGTGGACCTGGCCGCCTACATGGCCTTTACCGCTGCCTACGGCATGGTCAGCGGGGCCTTCTCCTCCCTGGCGGATATCCTGGTCTCCATGGCCTCCATCCAGCCCATCCTGGAGATGATCGGCCCCATCATGGAGGCCCAGCCGGAGGTCTCCGAAAACCGCCGGCCCGTCACAAAGCTGTCCGGCGATATCGAGCTTTCCAATATCTGGTTCCGCTACGCTCCCAGCCAGCCCTACGTGATCCGGGGCCTGTCCCTGAAGATCCGCCGTGGCGAATACATCGCCGTCGTGGGCACCACCGGCTGCGGCAAGTCCACCCTCTTCCGCCTTCTCCTGGGCTTTGAAAGGCCTGAGCGGGGCGTCGTCTTCTATGACGGCAGAGACCTCCAGACCCTGGACGTCCGGTCCCTCCGGAGCCGGATCGGCGTGGTCCTCCAGAACGGAAGGCTCTTCCACGGGGACATCTATTCCAACATCGCCGTGACCGCCGGCCGCCTGTCCATGGAGGATGCCTGGGACGCCATCGTGGCGGCCGGCATGCAGGAGGACCTCATGCGGATGCCCATGGGCATGTCCACCGTCATCGCGGACGGGGCCGGCGGCCTCTCCGGCGGCCAGCGCCAGCGTCTCCTGATCGCCAGGGCCCTGGCTTCCAGACCCTCTGTCCTCATGTTCGATGAGGCCACCTCGGCCCTCGACAACGTGACCCAGAAAAAGATCTCCGACACCCTGGAGTCCCTGTCCTGCACCAGGATCGTGATCGCCCACCGCCTGTCCACCATCCGCGCCTGCGACCGGATCATCGTCCTGGACCAGGGCCAGATCATGGAGGACGGAACCTATGAGGAGCTGATGGCGGCGGACGGGCTCTTTGCCCGCCTGGTAGAGCGTCAGCAGGCTTGACCAGGATGTCAGAACCAAAAGAA
Source organism: uncultured Lachnospiraceae bacterium (assembly GCA_946626215.1). GTDB lineage: Bacteria > Bacillota > Clostridia > Lachnospirales > Lachnospiraceae > CAG-791. Next base: position 11,890 of record CAMOUD010000027.1, on the reverse strand, counting down.
TCCTCAAGGGAAATTAACGCACTATGCCATTTTCAGATCACTTTGTCAGCGCTATAATATATATAAACAATAAACGTGCTGAATCTCGCAGCAGAAAGGAGTTTCCATGTTAGAAGAAAGCAAGAAATTCGAACTCGAAGATGACGCTTTAGAAGCAGCCGCCGGCGGCGCGCAGTGCGACGGCATCGTCTACACCGTAAAGGGCGTTGACCAGTATCTGGCTCTCAGAACTGCCTGCTCCTACAGAAGAGAGAATGAGATCGGTGCCCTCAAGAACGGCGAGAAGGTCCACTTCATCATGAAGGGAGACAACGGCTACTGGCTGGTCTATTCCCCCAAGCTCAACTCCATGGGCTTTGTGAACGCCAACTATCTGAAGAGGTAAAGCACAGGGGGCCCTGCCCTGAATCCACAGAAACAGGAATGGCTCCGGGATTCGTCCCGGAGCCTTTTTTGCGTCTGCCGGCCTTTGGCCGGTCTTTTTCTTTTTTCCGCCTCTTTCCCGGACTTCAGCCCAGGACAAAGGCAAAGTACGCGTCCATGTCGGCTTTTTCCCTGAACCTGGCCATGTAGACGTACCGGCCCATGGACGGCCAGTCGATGGGAGGCATTTCCTCCTGCATGACGATCCGGCTGCCGTAGCGGTCCATGATCTCCTCATGGGTATGGGCGAACCTGTGCCCGTCCTTGCGGGCCGCGTAGGCGCAGAAATACCCCTGCCCCTGGCCGGAGACCTTCCGGCCGCCGGTGGTGACCATGTCGGCGTAAATGCTGAACACATCCACGGACCGGGCATAGTTCATCATATCGGGATCATGACCGCCGGCGGGCCGCATATTGACCTCCATGGCCGCGAAGTCCCCGGCCTTTCCGATCCCCTCATACTCCCTGGTCAGGCGGATGAACTCGAAGTGGACAAAGCGGCGGTCCGCCCCGAAGGCCCTGACGGTCCTTCTTCCCAGGTCCAGGAGCCGGTCCGGGACCCTGGCCGCGGTATAGAAGTGGATGTCCTCGTCATTGTGCACCGAGTCTATGACCGGGGGATAGGTGCACATGGATTCGAACAGGGGCTCACAGTCCGCGCCGATGACCGCGTCATAGGTGCAGATATCCCCGGAAAGGAACTGCTCCATGACATAGGGGACGTCCGTGCCCTTCTCATAGAAGGCGGCCAGCTCGTCCTCGGAGCGGATCTTGAAGGTCCCGTTGGCTCCGACGCCGATGTCGGGCTTTACGATCACGGGATAGCCGACTTCCTCCGCGAAGGCCTTTCCCGCCGCAAAGTCTTCGACCAGGTGCTGGCGGGCGGTGGGGATCCCGGCCTCAAGGAAGATCCTTTTCATGCCGGACTTCCGGATCATATCCGAGATCTCATCCGACCGGGTCCCTACGGCAATGTTGAAGTCCGTACGGAGACGGGCGTCCGTCGGGAGCCAGTATTCATTCAGGGATTCCAGCCAGTCGATCCTTCCGTATTTATGGATGAAGAAGGCGGCGGCCCGGTATACCTGGTCGTAGTCCTCCAGGGATCCGACATAATAGTATTCTGTCAGGGCCTTTTTCATTTCTTCGCTCAGCAAATCATAGGGCATGTCGCCGATCCCCAGCACGTTCACGCCCAGCCTGTGAAGGCGGTCGCAGAAATGGGTGCAGGTAACGGGATAGGCCGGAGAGATAAATACAAAATTCATAAAAGCGCCTCCTCGCAGCAAAGGGTATCCGGGCCCGTCCCCTGTTCTGCCCTTTTCGGGCGGGAAAAGGGGCCCGGCCGCAGGCGGCTCTGCCCCGCCTGCTGTTTGTTCGAAAAGATGCGGTTCTTTCTCCCAATATATCATACAGACCCCGGCTCCGGCACCGGAAAGAGAGACAAAAAACCGGGCTCCGGAAATCATCCCGGAGCCCGTGCTCTGTCAGATCTGTTCTTTCAGGGCGCTCAGTCTCCCCAGAGATCCAGGCCAAAGCCCCGCTCATACAGCAGGTCTTCCCCGAAGGTGACCGTCCCGTCCTCCATTCCCGCCCCGGACACGTTCACAGGCATGGCGCCCGCCGGCTCCGACTCCCCATAGGCCGTGCAGATGGCCAGCAGGATCGCTGTCATCCTATTTTTCATAAAGACCTCCCCGGGTGACGTGCCCGTGTCCGTGTTGGTGTCAGTGTCAGCTGCGCTGCAGAGCATGGCAGGCGCAGCCTTCAATCCGAAAGGGGACTTTTCCGGCCCTAGAGACCGAAACTGATGGCGGACAGGATATAGAGGCCGATCACGGACGCCGTTGCCAGCAGGTCCAGGATGCCCAGGATCCGCACAGTCCTGTCCTCTCCCGCCAGCTTTCGTCCGGCCAGGAAGAAGGCAAAGCCCAGGAGAGCCGGCAGCATGAAGGCTGTGATCAGCTTCCGGGCCAGGTCCGTATCCGGGGAGGCCCCTATAAGGACAAAGAACAGGACCGCCGAAAGGACCGGGACCAGTTCCAGAAAGATCGCTGCTTTTCTTTTGTTCATCATTTTCTCCTTTCCGCCTGCCTTTCGCCCTTCTTCCAGGTCCTGACAAGGTAAAAGGCAAAGAGCGCCAGGGCACCGCAGACACCGGCAGGCCAGGCGATGGCCGCGGAAAGCCCGAAGCCTTCCTCGGCCATCAGGATATAGGTCACGCTGACGGCGGACATAAAGGCCGCGGGCAGGGCCGTGATCAGAGAGGCCAGACGCTTTTTCCCTTCCTTGACCAGATAGGCCGTCATGACCCAGAGGGCGACCATGGCCAGGGTCTGGTTGCTCCAGGAAAAATACCGCCAGAGGACATTGAAGTCCATCCGGGTCAGGACGGCGCCCGCGCCCAGAAGGGGCAGGGTGATCAGGAGCCGGTTCACGATCTTTTTCTGGTCCAGACGGGTGATCTCGGCCAGAATCAGCCTGGCGCTCCTGAAGGCCGTGTCACCGGAGGTAATGGGACAGACGACGACGCCCACCACGGCCAGGGCACCGCCGGCCCGGCCCAGCATGGTCTGGGAGATCTCATAGACGGTCCCCGACTGGCCCAGCTCTGTCAGGGCCGCGTGGAGCCCTCCCGTGCTCCCGTAGAAGGCCGCGCCTGCCGCGGCCCAGATCAGGGCGATCACGGACTCAGCGATCATGGCTCCGTAGAAGATATACCTTCCCTGCCTCTCGCTGGTGATGCATTTGGCGATCATGGGAGACTGGGTGGCATGGAAGCCGGAAATGGCCCCGCAGGCCACGGTCACGAACATATAGGGCCAGACGGGCAGGCCTTCCGGATGCAGGTCACGGACCACCAGCTCGGGGACCCGGCAGCCTCCCAGGATGGTCCCGCCCATGACGCTGACGGCCATCAGGATGAGGACGATCCCGAAGATGGGATAGAGGCTTCCGATCAGCTGGTCAATGGGCAGAAGGGTCGCCAGGACATAGTAGAGAAGGATCACCACGATCCAGTAATTCTCCGTCAGAATGTCCGGGGTCAGGCGGGCGATCAGGGCCGCCGGGCTGGTCACAAAGACCGTTCCCGTCAGGACCAGAAGGACCACGGAAAAGATCCGCATGATCCATTTGGCCCCGCTTCCCAGGTAGATGCCGGAAAGCTCGGCCACGGAAGCGCCGCCGTGGCGGCTGGAGATCATGCCGGAGAAATAATCGTGGACCGCGCCTCCCAGGATGGAGCCGAAGACGATCCAGAGAAAGACCACCGGCCCGAAGCAGGCCCCCATAAGGGCGCCGAAAATGGGGCCCGTACCCGCGATATTGAGGAGCTGGATCAGGAAGGCCTTCCAGGGCTTCATGGGGACGCAGTCCACGCCGTCATTGATGGCAATGGCGGGCGTCGGCCGGTCATCCGGCCCGAAGACCCTTTCCGCCAGCCTTCCGTATACCATAAATCCAATGAGAAGGACTGCCAGAGATACCGCAAAAGAAATCATACCGTTCTCCTTTCCATAGTGGTACTGGTCAGGGAGCCCGGTTCATCGGCCCGGATACTCTGCTGCCTGAAATAAAGTGAATCCCGGGTTTTCGGCAAACACCGGCGGCCGCTCTTCCTTCGTTTCCTTTCCGCTGTCAGAAGAGCAGGCAGAACAAAAGGGCCATGCACAGGAGCCAGCCGGCCGCGAAGAGGACAGCGTGCTTCTTTTCCGCGTGGATGGCAATGAATTCCCGGATCAGGGCGCTGGGCCAGTAATAAAAAGCCACATGGCTCCCGATTCCCGTGCAGACAAGGCCGATGGACCGGCAGTACCGCAGGGCGCGGTAAACATGGTAATTGCTGGTGACCAGGGCAGTATACTTCCTGCCCGCCTGACTGTCCAGGATCTGTTTGGAAAAAAGCAGGTTCTCCCGGGTGGTCCTGGAGGCGTCCTCCATCAGGATATCGGACTCGGGAATGCCCCGGGAGAGGAGGTAGCGCTTCATGGCCTCCGCCTCGGAGATCTTCTCGTCCTCCCCCCTGCCGCCGGAGGGGATCATCTTCGGAGGCGTAGGGTCCTTCCGATAGACCTCCACGGCCTTGTCCAGCCGCTCCTGAAGGAGCCGGGTCACCCGCTCTCCCCCCGAGAGCCCGGCTCCATGGATAATGACATAATCGAAGTCCTTCTTCCGGGGAATGATCTGCAGAAAGAGGACATAGACCATGAAGGTCAGAAAGGACAGGGACCCATAGATCACGCTCACGCTGAGGACCGCCAGGGCCGCGTACCAGCCCGAGGGCCCCGGCCCGTCCATGACGCCGCTGCCGAAGGCGGAGGAATCTCCCAGGAGGACCACAAAGGTGGCGATCTCTCCTGCCAGGATGGCCAGGCCCATGAAAAGGGAGAGCAGGTGGGATATATGCCTGCCCTCCTTCCGGATCATGACAAAGCCGTTATGGATCAGGAAAAAGGGCACGATCAGGACGGCCGTCAGGGTGCCGAAGAAGAGGACCATCAGGACCAGGCCCATCCGCTCGCCCGCGAAGCTGAGGAGGCAGGGGACCAGCGATAAAAGGGCGATGGCCAGCAGATAACAGTTCCGGTACCGGCTCCGGTCCTTCATGAAGAACCGGAGGAAAAGGGCCCAGCAGGCCGCCGCAAAGAGGATAAAAATCAGACGCATCCCGTCCCCTCCCGCTGTCGTCCGGGCAGGAGCCTGCCCGCAAAGTCAGAAATCATACTCTTTCAGGATCTCAAGGCCCAGGGCCAGGGCCTTTTCATGGGACCCGGTCCCGAAGTCTCTCTCGTCATAGGCATGGACGTTGGCCAGGCTGTCCGCCGTAAAGAGGAACTGGCCGAACTTCGCCCCCCTTTTCCGGCTGCAGGCCGCCAGGGCCGCGCATTCCATCTCCACCACCTGACAGCCCTCCGCCAGGCGGTACTTCACCATGTCCCTGGTCTCCCTGAAGAAGCCGTCGGTGGACCAGGTGACACAGGTGACAAAGGGAAGCCCCTGTCTCTCAAAGCTCTTCCGGATCGCGGAAAGGGGCTCCGGATCCAAATCCAGGAAGCGGGAGGGAGGCAGGTAATGGTAGGAGGTCCCCTCCGCCCGCAGGGCCCGTACGGGCACCAGGAAGGCATTCTCCGGAAGGTCCGCCAGGACCCCGCAGGAGCCGGCCGCCAGGATCCTGCGGCATCCGCAGGCGATCAGGCTGTCCAGGACCTGGGCCGCTGCCGCCGCCCCGATGGGAGACTGGACCAGGCAGATCTCCTCCTCTCCGGGAAGGACGTAGACCGGTATCCTGTGGGAAACGGTGATCAGGTCCAGGACCTTTCTGGCGCCCGCCTCCCGGGCACAGGCATGGACCACATCGCCCAGAAAGGCAAAAAAGCATTTTTCAGGGAGCCTTACTCCTTCGCAGCCGTGGTCCGGCGCGATGACCTCCGGGGAAAGATCGTCATATTCCAGAAGTGGGATCTCATGCTGAATGATCACGTCGGCTCCTTTCTGCTGATGTCCGGGTCCATCTCCCACTATACCACACCGGCCCTGAGACCGCAGGAAAAGAAAAGCGCCCCCGAAGGGGCGCACGCGTCCTCTGCCTTTTCCGGCAGCTCCTGTATGGGCCGGGCCACGCGTGTTTATCCGAACAAAAGGGCCGCCGCCTGTTCCAGCTCCCTCCTCTCCTCTATGTCCTCATAACAGCGCTCGCGGTCATCGATCCCCTTCACAGGGTCGATCCTAAAGAGGCCGTCCCGGTTGCAGTAAAAGAGGATCTTCCTGACGCCCCGGATCCTGACTCTGGCCTCCGCGTTCCCCTCGGGGTAGAGCCGGACCATCTCCATCCGGTCATCGGATACCCCCGCGATGAAGGAAATATAGTGCTTCTTTGTCATCTCATGGTCGATCCGGATATAGTATTCATCCCCGGACCTTTCCAGAAAGATCTTGTGGTCTTCGTTGGAAGGCTCCTCCTCGCAGGGAGCCAGCTGGATCCCGTGGCAGCTGACCGCCGCCTCCCCCATGGCCTGGATCACGTTCCCGCAGACCGGGCATACATAGATCCGGGACCGGAGCATGTTGGCGGAAACATTCCTGTTGCTGACGGCCCTGCCGGATAAGAGCTCGGCCACCGATACGCCGAAGGCCTCCGCCACGGGCTCCAGAAGAGAAATATCCGGATATCCCCGGCCCGTCTCCCACTTGGAGACCGTCTTGGCGGATACATGGATCCGTTCTGCCAGGGCAGCCTGGGTAAGGCCCTTCTTTTCCCGCAGCTGCCTGATCACCGTGCCTGTCACATAACTGTTCATCTGATCACCTCCTGCCGCCATGATACGCCGCCGGGAGGTCCCCCGCAATCTGCGCTCCGTAGACAGGAGGCTGTCTTACCCCTGCTTCCTGACCGGATGCCGGATCACGGTCTTTCGCTTTTCCGGCGCGGTCTTTCTCGGGTCGGACAGATAGAGTCCGTAGGTATCCATGCTGTACTTCATCGTTATCTCCTTGCCTGCATCTTGTTTCTTTCGGATTTCCGGGCTTTTCCTCAGTCCTGCAGGGCGCTTTTCCGATTCCTGTCCAGGACCCGGAAGGGGATCCCCTGCTCCTCGAATTTCTCAAAGAGAGCGTCCGCGTGATGCTCCATCTTGAAGGCCAGCTCCTCCGGGTACAGGGGTATGATCTCATAAAAATTGATCACTTTCCCCGAAGACAGGACCAGCCTGCTGTCTCCTGACCGGGTACTGGCGAAGTTCAGTACGACGCTGTTCAGCCTGGTATCCGGGGCGTAGGGAGAGCCCTCCTCGTCCGCCTGGGTCGTATGTCCGTAGGCAAGCCAGGTATCGTACCAGATGGGCAGCCGGGCCACATCCTTCAGGACCCGGATCGGCCAGTAGTCCTTTTCCTCGCCGCTGTCCAGCTTCCAGTCCGCGGGCAGGGAAATGACATATTCCGCGTGCTCCAGATGATATTTCTGCCACTGGTCCGGAATCCGCATAGTATAGGCGCCGGCCCCCATGGTGACCAGCTGATAGTACGGCCTCTCCTCCGTCGGATCCACGATGCACACATCCAGGTGCACATCCGGGGACGCGATCTCATGAAAGACATTTTTATAGTCTCCGAAGTCGTCGCAGATATAGCGGTCCAGCTCATCGATCTCTTTGTCATCATAGAGATACCGCGGCAGCTGCGCCGGCTCTTCCTTCTTCTGCTGCTTCCTGGTCCTGAACCTGTCGAAAAATCCCATGGTCCCTCCCTGCAGGCTTGTCCGCCTCTTATTGCTTCTTTCTCTTTTTCGGAGCCGGAAGCTCCTCGTACATGGCTTCCACCAGGTCACGGAGGAAGCCTCTGTCCTCCAGCTCGTCCACCAGCAGCATGTCCCCCGCTCCCTCATAGGGCGGCTCCAGGGCCGCATGGGGCAGCCTTTCCCTGGCGGCCTTTACAGGCTTCACCAGAAACCGGTCGTCATAAATGCCGCCGAACACCCTGCCCCGGTAGTAGAGGATATATTCTCCCATCATGAGCCGGAAGCCTATGTCCTCCAGCTCCGAGAGCTGGTCCAGGATAAATGCCAGATACTCTTTTCCTGATGCCATCTGCTGTTCTCCTCTCTCTTCAGGACAGGAATCCGATCAGGCGGTCCAGCTGCCGCTGGTCCTTCAGGACAAGGACCTTGCCGGCATATCGCTGCCGGACCTGCCTGTATCTGTCCCTGGCTTTTCCTGACCGTCCTTTTTCCCATCCCGCTTCCTATTGCAGTCCCAGCGCCACGCATTTTTCTGTGTTCCATACCGCCCAGTCCGCGTATATCCCGTCAAAGGATTTCCCGAAGACCTCCTCCATTTCCTCCGGAGGGACATCCCAGGAGGCGAAGACCTTCTCTTCGGTACAGGTCTCGGCCAGATAGGCCAGGATGCAGCCCGCTTCTATGTGGGACACGGTATCCGCCCCCGGTCTTTGCTGGATCTGAGGGGTCCTGGTCACCATCTTATCGGAAACGGAAAAATACTCCATCCCCTCCAGTGACCCCTCCGAGATGACCCTTGCCGTGCCGAAATAGAACAGCCGGGGATCGATGCAGTCCTCTTCCTCATCCCAGGCTCCGTGCTCCTTATAAAACAGGGCCTCCTCATCGGAAAAGCCCATATTGATGCTTCGGAGCATCCGGTTCCTGCATACGATCTTGGAAATGTATTCCGCGGCTCCCTCCGCCCAGAAGCCTTCCAGGGCAGGCGTTTCCGCGCAGGTCATAGTCAGATAATGCACATATTCGTGGAGCAGGGCCTCCTTTGCCATGTCCCATCCGGAAAAGACCTTGATGAACCGGCTTATGGGATTGTAATACGCCCCCGCCGTTTCTGAAATGCCCGCTTTTCCGCGGAAGTCCGTATAAATATCCACGGAGGGCACGTCCTCCTTCAGGCAGCCTGCCAGGGCCTGCCTGGCATCCGCGAAATCAGGCTCCATATCTTCCAGGATCTCCCTGAGCCCGGAGAAATAGGCTTCCTCTCCCAGCAGGGCTATATCCTCCTCCGCCAGATACCAGGTGGAGGATTCCGTACGGACAAGATACGGATAAACATCGTGATTATCCCGCGGATTCTCTTCCAGGGCATAGCCGTTCAGAGACCGGGGATCTTTCCTGCCGCAGCCAGGCAGCAGCAGGGCCAGCCCGGCAAGGATCAGGAGAAAGAGGAAGACGCCCGGCGTCAAAAGGGTCTTATTTCCGCAGCGGTATCGTGCCATACAGTGTCTCCTTCCTCAGGAAAAGGGCCAGAAGAGGCCGGACACAAGGGCCAGCGGAAAGGCCAGGGCCAGGGCGGACAGGATCTGCCGGGGACTCTGGAAAAGGGAGGCCGCGGCCGCGGCAAAGACCAGAAGATACAGGATTCCCCGGATGTCCATGTACAGAAAGCCGATGGCAAAGCAGGCCTTTATAAAAACGGCCAGGATCCCGGCCGTCAGGACAAAGGCGGCCGGTCCCTTTCCACGCGCGTACCAGCAAAGGACGGCCGGAAGGGGCGAGACCAGGGTGATCCCGTACCAGATCATCATGTAGGAGGAAGGGTTGAAGCCGCAGACCAGGACCGAATAGAGGTGGTAGGCCGCGCACATCCCCGCGAAAAAGAGGAAGACATGCAGGGCGGCCAGCAGGGGGGAAGCGCTGAGCAGGGCGATCAGCAGCGCGGCCAGCAGCCAGATGGCCAGATCAGAAAAGAAGTTCCCCAGGTCCAGGGCCTCCAGCAGCCTGTGCCAGCCGATGGCGCTGTCCAGGGCCAGGGAATCCAGCCACTTGGAAAAGACCCCCAGCAGGATCCCCAGGGCCAGTACGCCCCCGATGGTCCCCGCCTCTTTTATGCCGGATATCTTCCCCGGACGCCGGATCCTGTCCAGTCCCTCTCTTCCCATCCTATGACCTCCTCTGTTCTTCTGCCATCTCCTGCTGTCACAGGTCCTTCTCCTCTATTATTCCCTCCGGACGGCCGGTCCGCAAGCCCTTTGGAGAGTCCTTCCTCCGGGAAACGATCAGAGAAAAAAGAAAAGCGGCAGGAGACCGGCACCCGAGGATGCCGGCTTCCTGCCGGAAGACTTACTCTTCCCTTCCTTCCGCGATCTCTTCCAGAAAGGCCCTTGCTTCCGCGGCGCCGCCGCAGGATCGGAAGCTGTCGGAGATCCGGGCTGCGTTCTCCTTATAGGAAGGCTCGAAGAGGACCCGGTCCAGGGCCTCCAGGATATCCTCCTCCGAGATGGATCTCAGCATGACGCCGGCACCAAGCTCCAGGGTCCGTTTTGCCACCGCTCCCTGTTCCGGGGTCTGGGGAAAGAGGACCAGGGGGACCCGGAAATAGAGGCCCTCGGAGGCGGAATTCATGCCGCAGTGGGTGATGAAGGCGTCCGAGATGGAAAGGACGGCCATCTGGTCCACGGATTCATAGACCCGGATATTCCCGGGCAGGTCCCGGAAATGGTCCGGATTGGTCCCCATGGAGATGATGACCTGCCAGTCTGTCTTTCCAAGGGCCCGGATGCAGTTCCGGTAGAATTCCCTGTTCTGGTTGATCGTCCCCATGGAGATATAGACGGTCTTCTCCGCTGTTTTTTCAAACCTGTCGCGGATGGGCCGGATCTGGGGCCCGATGAAATGGTATCTGCCGGAAAAGGTCTCCGAACGGGGCTGGAAATAGCTGGACGTATAGACGATGGTATTGGTCTCATTGTCATTCTGGACGATGTCCAGGATGCCTTTGACCGGATAGCCCTTTTCCCGAAGGCGCCGGATCTGCTTCTCGATCCGGGGCATGGCAAAGAGCATCTTCACGATGTCCCAGGGCGTTTCCTCTATGTAGGAGGCCGAATACCGGTTAAAGGCAAAGGTCGTGGTGGAAGACACATAGGGGATCCCGTGCTTCATGGCCACCAGCTTTCCCCAGAAGGCGACGGAGTCCGAGACGATCACATCCGGCCGGATCTCTCTGATCTTCTCCGTTGTCATGTCATCCAGGGCCAGGGTCGAAGAGACCAGGAGCTCGGTGGCGAAGGCCTTGTCCTTTCCGACCCGGTCCGCGTTCTCCTTGTCCTCCATCTCAAAATCCTGCCCGTCGCAGCCGATGAAGACGGCCCCTGCCTCCTCGATCTTTTCCCGGAACAGTTCAAAGGAAAAGTAAAAGACCTGATGGCCCGCCCCTGTCAGCTCCCGGACCAGGTTCAGGGTCGGATTGGTATGTCCGTGGGCAGGAATGCAGAACCAGGCGATCTTCATGTCCGATCACCGCCTTCCTCGAAAGCGGCGGAAAAGAGATCCGCGAAGGCCCCCTTGTTGGGAATGGCGATCCCCCTCTTTACATCTCCCAGGAGCAGCAGGGTATCCCCCGGCCGGATCCCGAAAATATCCCTTGCCTGCTTGGGAATGACGATCTGTCCCTTTTCTCCGACGGTGGCCGTCCAGGCGTATTTTCCATCCATGGCATTCATAGGTATCCCTCCTAAAAGTATGATTTGTATAACTAATCATACTTCCGGAGGATCTCCGGGTCAAGGGTCCCGGCGGCTTTCCGGTTACAGAAGGACCTTTTCCAGCCTGAGCAGGGCTTCCTTCCGGTCCAGGCCGCCTCCGTAGCCGGTCAGGCTCCCGTCTTTTCCAAGGACCCGGTGGCAGGGTACGATCAGGGAAATGGGATTTTTCCCGACCGCGCCTCCCACGGCCCGGCAGGACATCCGGCCCGTTTCCCGCTCCCGGGCGATCCGCAGGGCGATCTCCCCGTAGGCGGCGGTCCTTCCATAGGGGATCTCCAGCAGGAGCTCTCCTACTCTCCTGCGGAAGGGGGTCCCCGTCAGATGGAGACGGGGAATGAAGCCGGGATCCCTTCCGGAAAAATAGATGTCCAGCCAGCGCTTCGTCTCCTCAAAGACCGGCAGGTCCCGCGTAACGGCGTCCGGCGACAGGCCAAGTCCCCTGTACCGCTGGTTCTCCATGAACCAG
>CAMOUD010000026.1 GCA_946626215.1 uncultured Lachnospiraceae bacterium | reverse complement strand
GAGGACGAGGTCTATGCCGGGGCAAAGGCCCGGGGCATCCATCCCTCCAGGAACCGGAAGCTGGCAGGCCAGGCAAAGGCCGCCCGCTATTCCACCCTTCAGGACTTGGACGCGGGACGGCCCACCGAGGTCGACATGTTCTGCGGGGCCATGGTCCGGATGGGAAAGGCCCTGGGCGTTCCGACTCCCTACTGCGAATGCACGGGCCTTCTGGTCCGTGCCCTGGAGGAAAAGAACCAGGGAAAATTCAACTACTCCTGAGGACCCGCGGACAGACGGGGCGCCTCCGGACTCTTTGACAGTCTCCCCTGCCGGAGGCATAATTCACTGAAAAAAGTGCAAAAAGACACTCTGTACCTGCCGGTTTCCGGCAGGTACGGGTGTCTTTTTTTGGCTTAAAACCTTAACTTCCAGTAGAAGATAATAATAATTCTTAAATTTTGTTATTAAGGACTAACTAACTTATTGACTTTTGAGTTAGGAAATGCTAATGTGGCTCTGTTAGTTAAATCAAACTAACAGAGGAGATCATTATGTACAGGAGTATCAAAAGAGGTCTGTTCCCGGTCCTGCTGGCGCTGATGCTTGTCTTCATGCCCCTGCGGGCCATGGCAGACACCTATTATCCGACCTGGGAGGAATACGCCGAGGCCAACGGCATAGGGGACTTCACCTATAACGAAGTCGTGGACGCCATGGACCTGGTCCTGACCGCCGCGGTGGAATCCTACAGGGGAGGCGACGCCGATACGGCCCTTGACAGGATCGCCGACGCCAAGAACAACTACTGGGGCGCTTCCGGCTTCAAGGTCATGATGCAGAAGAAGCTCCCCGCCATCCACAAGAGCACGGCCCTGGCCGACTTCAAGGCCTGCACCAAGCTGATCAGGGAAGGCGGCTCCGCCGACGACCTGACGACAGCCAAGGATGTCCTGATCGCGGACCTTCGCAATTCGGCCAACAAGCTGGACGGCGTCGAGATCGAGATGGACATCGCCGAGGAGACGGAAACAGCGGCCACGGCCCTTTTCCGGCAGCAGTACTACGGGACCTGGGAGGAATATTCCCAGGCGGCCGGCCTGACAGAGGGATGGACCTGGAACGATGTGGCGGACGCCATGACCGAGGTCTTCCGCCAGGCAAAGGCCTCCTACGCGGAGGGAGACGCCGAAGGCGCCTACAACTGCGTCAACGACGGCTACTACGGCTACTATGAGACCACCGGCTTCGAGCGGAACGCCATGGGCTATATTTCCGGCGCCCGCAAGTCTGAGGTCGAGCTCCAGTTCTCGGCCTGCAAGTCCGCTTCCAAGGGAACGGACGCGGAGGCCTTCAACAAAGAGGTGGACATCCTCCGGACCATGATCCGGACCGACGCCAACAAGCTGGACAGCGTTGATGAGAACGGACAGTCCACAGGCGGCGGCCGGTCCGCTGCCGCGGCCACCTTCATTGCCTGCTTCACCATCATCCTCCGTGAGGGCTTCGAGGCCATCCTGGTCGTGGGCGCCATCATCGCCTACCTGATCAAGACGACTCAGAAGTCGGAGGAGGAGAGGAAGCGCCAGCTCCGTCCGGTCTATGCCGGCGCGGTCCTGGGCATCCTTCTGAGCTTCGTATCCGCCTGGCTCCTGAACCAGTTAAAGCTTGCCAACTCCGCCTCCCAGGAGGTCATCGAAGGCGTTACGGCCCTGATCGCCGTGGCCGTCCTCTTCTATGTATCCAACTGGATGGTCTCCAAATCGGAGTCCGAGGCCTGGGACGCCTATATCAGGAGCAAGGTCGGAGAAGCGACCGAGAAGGGATCCTCCTTTGCCCTGGCCTTCACAGCCTTCCTGGCTGTCTACCGTGAGGGCGCCGAGGTCATCCTGTTCTATCAGCCCCTCCTGTCAGGGGGCCACACCGGCATGGTCTGGCTGGGCTTCGTCGTCGGATGTGTCTGTCTGGTCTTTGTCTATCTGGCGATCCGGCTCATGTCGGTCCGCCTGCCCTTAAAGCCCTTCTTCCTGGCTACCTCGATCCTGATGGCCATCATGTCCATCGCTTTCCTGGGATCCGGCATCAAGGAGCTGATCGAAGGCGACGTGATCTCCATGACATCCCCTCCCTGGGTGTCCTGGATCCCGTCCAACTCCGTCCTGGAGATCCTGGGCATCTATCCCTGCGCGGAGACCGTGGTGCCCCAGCTGATCCTGACCGCCATTACCATCGCCACCTTCGTCTACTGGATGAAGAAGAACCGAAAGCTCAAGGAGGAGATGGCAAAGGAAGCCTCTGCCGGCTGATCCGGAAGCCCCGACCTGTATGAACGGGCCATGCCCTTCATAGATAAACGTTTCATTGTTTAAAGGAGGAATAACATGAAAAGAAGATTACTTGCAGTCATGCTCGTAAGCGTCCTTTCCCTGTCTGCCCTGACCGCATGCGGCGGCTCTTCCGCGCAGAGCGCTGAGCCCGCGGCTGAGGAGACAGCGGAAGCCGAGGCGGAAGAGACTGTCGTAGCCGAGGCAGAGGAAGATGCCGCTGCCGGCGATGCCGGTTTCGTTGAGAACGAGATCTTCTCCGATGAGGAGCTGGATTTCATCAACCTGTCCGCAGTATGGTTCCAGGCCGTTCCCATGGAGAACGAGACCACTTCCTACAGCGCGGAAGACGCTGACATCCACATCGAAGCGGATATCTCCGCTCTGGAGAACGATCTCGGCTATCCCGTCGGTGAGTGGGTCCCCTATCTGACCGTTGACTACGCCATCACCGATACCGACGGCAACGAAGTCACATCCGGCACCTTCATGGAAATGGCTGCTTCCGACGGCCCCCACTACGGCAACAACATCAAGCTGGATCCCGGCACCTACAACCTGACCATCACCATCCACAGCCCCGGCGAGAACGGCTATCTGATCCACTCTGATTCCGAGACCGGCCCCGGCGGCTCCCTGGCAGCTCATTTCGCGAACGGCAACCTTTCCTACACCTTCGAAGGCTGGGAGTTTGCCGGTCTGGAGTGATCCCGGCTTCATAACATGACCCTGATACACACAGGCTGTGTATGATCGTGGCGGCGCGCCGGAAAACGGCGCGTCGCATTTCATGCGTTTTAGGACAGGGGCCTTCCGGCCCCGATATCTGGCACTGGAGGAAACGAAATGCTTTCGTATCTGATACTGACAACACGGGCCATTCTGATGGCAGCGGTGCTCTGCGGGACTATCACAGGGTACACCAGGATGGCCGGCGACCGCCTGCAGAGACGGGTGGTCTGGATCTTCGCGGGGGCAGGGACCCTGATGAGCATGGTCATTGCCTTTCTGCGCAATACAACGAGCCTGATCGACTCCGCGATCCTGAACGGGTGGATCTATGCCGTCTCTCTGGCGGCCTTTTTGCTCTTTCTTCTGTTTACCCTGAAAGCGCCTTCCTCCGGAACCGGCAAGGTCCTTCGTCTGATCCCCTATATCCTCCTGGGGATCCTTTTCATGACCGTGATTGCCTATGCCATGCCTGAGGTCTGGGCTTATCCCCACCATGTCCTTCTGTCTGAGAAGACCATCATTTCCACGGACTTCCTGATGGCCATGATCGGGATGACGGCCGGTCTGATCCTTGCCGTCGTGACCTTCTTCGCGGTGGAAAAGAGCCTGATGCGGCTCAGCCTTCCCGGCGCCGGGATCTTTCTCCGCCTGGAGCTTCTTCTGAACGCGGCCATGCGGCTGTCCGGCCTCTTCTCGGTCCTCTTCCAGAAGAAGATCGTGAAGTCCAACCATCTCATGTTCACCTATACGGTCTTTGTCAAGAACCACGCGGACTGGTTCATGTTCGCCTCTCTGTTCCTGGCCCTGGTCCTGGCTTTCCTCCTTTTTGCCGGGAGCCTGACCCAGAAGGAGCCCTACCGGAACCCGGCCGAGCACCGGAAGATCCGGGCCAAATGGCGGAGCATCCGGCGCTGGGCAGCCGCCGTGTGCGTGGTCAGCCTGCTGGGCGTCCTCAACGTGACGGTGGTGGAAGCCATGAACGCCACGGACGTGACCCTGTCTCCCATTGAGGAAGCCACGGACATGGACGATGAGAACGTCTATGTGGGCTTTGACCTGGTGGAGGACGGCCATCTCCACCGGTTCGCCTATGAGACAAAGGACGGGGTCCAGATCCGGTTCATCATCATCAGGAAGCCGAATTCCTCCTCCTACGGCGTGGGCCTGGACGCCTGCGATGTCTGCGGCGAAACGGGCTACTACGAGAAGGACGGCCAGGTGGTCTGCAACCTCTGCGATGTGGTCATGAACATTTCCACCATCGGCTTCAAGGGAGGATGCAACCCCATCGTCATTCCCTACGAGATCAGAAACGGACAGATCATCATTCCGATCGCCGGCCTTCTGGAGTATGAAAGAGAGTTCAAGTAATGTTTATTCGAATGATAGGTAAGGCCTTTCTGAGGCAATGGAAAAAAATGATGATGATCGCCTTCACCATCGCCCTCGGCGCGTCGCTGGCCACGGCCATGCTGTCCGTCATGATGGACGTGGGCGACAAGATCAACCAGGAGCTCAAGGCCTACGGCGCCAACATCACCGTAGTCCCCAAGGACACCTCGGTCGTCAGCGAGCTCTATGACATAGGAGATGAGAATATCACCGACTCCTATCTGAAGGAGGATGAGCTGGGCAAGATCAAGACCATCTTCTGGACCTTCAACATCGTGGACTACGCCCCCTTCCTCCGGACCCGGGCGGCTCTGGAGAGCGGGGACGAGGTGACGGTCTGCGGGACCTGGTTCAACCACCACATGGACCTGCCCACCGGCGAGGAGCTGGACGCGGGCGTCATGTCCCTGAGGAGCTGGTGGGACATCACGGAAGGCGACTGGCCGGATGAGCAGGCCGCCGACTCCCTGGAGATCGCCCTGGTGGGCAGCCAGGTAGCGGAAAAGGAGGGGATCTCCGCCGGAGACACCCTCCATGTCACCGGCCCGGCCGGAGAGGCCTCTCTTACCGTGGCCGGCGTCTTTGACGCGGGCGGCGATGAGGATGACCAGATCTATGTGCCCCTGGATACGGCCCAGGCCCTGGGAGACCTGGAAGGCAAAGTGGATTCCATTGAGGTCTCCGCCCTGACCACCCCCGACAATGAACTGGCGGAAAAGGCCGCCAGGGACCCCGGGTCTCTTTCCGTTTCCCAGTATGAGACCTGGTACTGCACGGCCTACGCTTCCTCCATCTGCTATCAGATCGAGGAGGTCATTACCGATTCCGTAGCCTCCCCGGTCCGCCAGGTGGCGGATTCCGAAGGCCAGATCCTGGAAAAGACCCAGCTCCTGATGATCCTGATCACCTTCCTGTCCATGATCGGCGCGGCCCTGGGCATCTGCAACCTGGTCACGGCCTCCGTCATGGAAAGGTCCCAGGAGATCGGGCTCATGAAGGCCATCGGCGCCCATAACGGGGCCATTACCGGCCTGGTCCTGTCCGAGATCCTCTGTACGGCCGTCATCGGCGGCATCGGCGGCTTCTTTGCCGGCATCGGCTTTGCCCAGATCATCGGCCGGACCGTCTTCGGTTCTGCCGTAGCCCTTCGTCCCATGGTCATACCGCTGGTGGCGGTACTGGTCGTAATCGTAACCCTGATCGGCTGTGTTCCCGCGATCCGCATGCTCCTGAACCTCAGACCGACCGAGGTCCTGCACGGGAGGTAAGGAGTAATGGCAAAGAAAAGACAGATGTATTTCAGGATGATCACGGCCTCCCTTCTGCGGAGACGGTCCCGGATGGTCATCGCCCTGCTGGCGATCTCCATCGGAGCCATGATCCTTTCAGGTCTTGTGACCATCTATATCGACGTACCCAGACAGATGGGCGCCCAGTTCCGCAGCTACGGCGCCAACATGATCCTGACGGCCGCCGGGGATTCCATTTCCCAGGAGGACGTGGACGCGGCCGCGGACCTGATCGGACCCTCCGATCTGGTGGGCCTGGCCCCCTACCGCTATGAGACCGTCCGCGTCAACGACAGGCCCGTCATGGCAGCCGCCACCGACATGGAGGGAGCCAGGAAGACCAGCCCCTTCTGGAGGGTGGACGGAGACTGGCCCGCCGCTTCCGGGGAGATCATGATCGGCAAGAACGTGGCCCGGACCTACAACCTGAAGGTGGGCAAACGGATGACCTGCACCTTCGCTCCGGAGACGGAGGAAGCGGCCGCCGGCGGGACCGGAGAGGAAGAGGTCGTCATGGACAACTATAAGGACTTTACCGTGACCGGCATCCTGGATACCGGCGGCAATGAAGAGGACTATGTCTACATGCTGCTGCCGGATATGGAAGAGCTGACCGGGGAGCCCACCCTTTATGACATCTGCGAGCTGTCCGTGTCCGCGGCCTCCGGGAACCTTTCCGCTTACGCCGACCGGATCACCGAGTCCGTGCCCGCCATCCATGCCAGACTGGTCAAGAGGGTCACGGAATCCGAGACCACGGTCCTGACCAAGCTCCAGGCCCTGGTCCTTCTGGTCACGGTGGTAGTCCTGGCCCTGACCATGATCTGCGTGGCCACCACCATGACCGCGGTCGTGGCGGAGCGCCGCAGGGAAATCGGCCTGCGCAAGGCCCTGGGCGCCTCCAACGCCTCCATTGTGGCGGAGTTCATGGGCGAGGGCCTGGTCCTGGGCGCCGCGGGCGGCCTTCTGGGCGCCCTTCTGGGCTTTATGTTCGCCCAGGCGGTCTCCATGAACGTCTTCAACAGCTCCATCACCCTGATGCCCTGGCTGCTGCCCGTGACCATGGCGGCTTCTGTCCTGGTAACAGGCCTGGCCTGCCTGATCCCTATCCGCAGCGCCACCGATGTCGATCCCGCCCTTGTCCTGAAAGGAGAATAACAGGAAGCTATGAGTCTTTTGGAATTAAGAAACGTGTCTAAAATCTATGGCAGCCTTCGCGCCCTGGACCATGTCAATATCAAGGTAGAAAAGGGAGAATGGCTGGCCATCATGGGCCCCTCCGGGTCCGGCAAGTCCACCATGATGAACATCATCGGGGCCCTGGACAAGGCGACAGAGGGGGAGATCCTCCTGGACGGCGTGGACATCGCAAAAAAGTCCGCCAGCGCCCTGACGGATATCCGCAGGGACAAGATCGGCCTGATCTTCCAGCAGTTCCACCTGGTCTCCTATCTGACCGCCGTGGAGAACGTCATGCTGGCCCAGTATTATCACAGCGTGCCCGATGAAAAGGAAGCCCTGGAGGCCCTGGACCGGGTCGGCCTGGCAGACCGGGCCAGGCATTATCCCAGCCAGCTCTCCGGCGGCGAGCAGCAGAGGGTCTGCGTGGCCAGGGCCCTGATCAACTATCCCGAGATCATCCTGGCCGATGAGCCCACCGGCAACCTGGATGAAGCCAACGAGGAGATCGTGGTCGAGCTCTTCCGCCGGCTCCACGAGGACGGGACCACCCTGGTGGTGGTCACCCACAATCCCGAGGTGGCAGAGGTGGCCCAGAGGACCATCGTCCTTCGGAACGGCCGGGTGGACCATGAGACCATCAATCCTGGTTTCACCGGCAAGATCAAGCATATCACCCTGCAGTAAGCGGGGAGAAAGAGGTGTAAGCATGCGCAGGAAACAGCTTCCGGCAGTCCTTGGGGCTGTCTGTCTCGGCCTTTCCCTCCTGACCGCCTGCGGCGGCGGAGAAGTCACCTATAAAGACGGCACCTATACGGGCCAGAGCTCTGTCTATGAGAATGATGACGGGACCGATGACGGGAACGGCTACGGGATCGTGACCCTGACCATCGAGAACGGGGCCATCACGGACTGCAGCTTTGAGACCTATGACATCGACGGTACCTTCAAGGACGAGGAATACGGCAAGGAAGACGGCCGGATCGCCAACAAGGACTACTACAACAAGGCCCAGAAGGCCAACGCGGCCCGGGAGGAGTATGCCTCCATGCTGGTCCAGAACGGGCAGCTGGACGGGATCGACTCCATCAGCGGGGCCACCATCAACTATGAAGAGTTCGTGGAGGCCGTGGAAGCGGCCCTTTCGGAGGCGGCCGAGTGAGACTGCTGCGCCGCGCGGCCGTGGCCGTCCTGGGCCTCTTTCTGCTGGCAGGCCTGCCGGCCCTTCTGACCGGGGCGCCCCAGCGCGCGCTGCAGGGGACTGACGCCGTTTCCGCCGCCACGGTGGTCCTGGACCAGCCCTCCGGGGCCTATGTGGTCCTGATCAACAGGGGCCGCCATACGAACGAAGACAACCTGGCCGTCTGGGACCGGTTCTTCCGGGGAGAGGAGATCGACTTTCTCTTTGAGGACATTTCCTGCGTGACGGCAGACTCTGACCCCTCGGGCCTGGAACTGGCCAGAAGCTTCCAGAGCCGGCTGCCCGAGAACCAGATGCGGCTCCGGACAGAGAACATCACCCTGCTCCTGTCCAAGGCCAGATGGGGCATCTATGATGTGATCCTCCTGTCCCGGGAGGTCTACGACGCCTACGGGGCGGAGGGCCTGACGGGAGGAGAGGACATGCTCGTGATCGAAGCGGAGGGAGTATGAGAAAAGCCAACGCGGTCCTGACCGCCCTTATCATGGTCCTCTTCCTGGTCCACATGGTCTGGGGAGGCCTGGTCATGGCCGGCATGACGGCAGGGGGAAGCTCTGCCTATTCCCTCCTTTCCTATGCCATGCTGGTCCTGGCGGCCCTGCACGGGGCCATTTCCCTGAAGCTGACGGCGGACGCCCTGAAGATCATGAAACGGACCGGGGCCTCCTACCTGAAGGAGAACCGGATCTACTGGACCCGGCGGATCAGCGGGATCGCCCTGATCCTCTTCATGACCATGCACGTCCTGATCTTCCGGGGAGAGGAGGCAGGAGGCATGTATCTGCTGGGCTATTTCGGAGCCGGACAGCTGGTCTCCCAGATCCTCATGGTGGTCAGCCTCCTGGTCCACCTTCTGACCAATATCCGGTCCCTGAAGATCGCCTTCGGCCTGGAGGACAAGGGGAATTTCCGGACAGACGTCTGCCTGGTCCTGGCCCTCCTCCTGCTGCTGGCGGGCCTCTGCTTTGTGGTCTATTACATCCGCTGGCAGGTGGTCTGATGGGAAAGGGCAGGAGAGTCCTTCTTTTTATCCTGGTCCTGGCCCTGGTCCTCGGCGGCTGCGGGAGGGGAGCCTCCTCCCTTGCTCTCGGGAACCGGCGGGAGATCGCGGAGGCCATCCGGAGGACCCTTCTGAACAGGTCCTACCGGGTCCGGATCTCCTTTCTGGCCTATACCCTGGACCGGGAGGGGCTGGACGAGCTGGCGGCAGGCCTTATGGAGGAAGCCCTTTATGAAAGCGAGGACCCCCGGGGCGGAGACTACCTCCGCTGGCAGTACGGGGGCTATACCCTGACCCATTCCGCCAGCCGGAAGCTCTTCCGCTGGGAATACCGGCTGGGGATCCTTCCGGACATGTATACGGACGCGGACCAGGAGGCGGCCGTGGACCGGAAGGTGGAGGAGATCCTGGAGGACCTGGATCTGCCTCCTGGGGCTTCCGAGGCGGACAGGGCCCTGGCCGTCCGGGACTATATCTGCGGGGCGGTCTCCTATGACAGCGTCCATAAGCACCTGAAGGGGAGCAGCCATATCCAGTCCACGGCCTACGGGGCCCTTTTTTACCATACGGCCCTCTGCCAGGGCTACGCGGTCCTCTGCTACCGGCTCCTGAAGGAGCTGGGAGTCGAGAACCGGATCGTGGCCGGGACCTGCCTGGCCGGAGGCAGGCGGGAGCGCCATGTCTGGAACCTGGTCCGGATCGGGGACGTCTTCTACAACATGGACGTGACTCTGGACGACGTGACCGGTACCAGGGACTATTTCCTGAAGTCGGACAGGACATTTTCATCCGACCATACAAGAGAGGAAGCATACGCCTCGGAGGACTTCACCAGTCAGTATCCGGGAGCGCCGGAGGATTACGGATTTTGAAAAGCACACTTTCCATAGCCTGGAAGAACATCATCAGAAGGCCCCTCAGGTCCATCGCCATGCTGATCCTGGCGGCGGTCCTGTCCATCACCATGTTCGGGGGGACCATCCTTTCCCTGTCCCTGCAGAGGGGCTTTGCCTCCCTGGAGGACCGGCTGGGGGCCGACATCATGGTGGTCCCCTATGAGGCCGTCACCAGGAAGAGCTTCGAGAACATGGTCCTTCAGGGGAACGTGGGCTACTTCTACATGAACGGGGAATTCCTGGATGAGATCAGCCGGCTGGAGGGGATCGGCCAGATCTCGCCCCAGTACTACCTGGCCTCGGTCAAGGCGGGCTGCTGCTCCCTCCGGGTCCAGATCATCGGCTTTGACCCGGAAACGGACTTTTCCATCACCCCCTGGATCCGGAGGTCCTCGGGAGGCGGGATCGGCTATAAGGACGTGGTGGTGGGCAATGACCTCAACGCCTTTGTGGGAGATACCCTGTCCTTTTTCGGCGTGGACTGCCATGTGGCGGCCAAGCTGGACAAGACGGGGACCAGCTATGATACCACCGTCTTTACGGACCGGGAGACCATACAGACCCTGATCGAGGCCTCCCTCAACAAGCAGCTCAACGATTACGCGGACATCAACGCCGGCAACGTCATCTCCTGCATCCTGATCAACGCCGCCGACGGATATGCCGTGGACGACGTGGTCAATGACATCAACATCCACTTCAGGAAGGTGCGGGCCATCCGGACCACCCAGATGATCTCGGGCATTTCCGATTCCCTGACAGGCGTCACAAGGATCGCCTCCGTCCTGACCATGATCATCTGGTGCATTGCCCTCCTGATCATGGCGGTGGCCTTTACCATGATGACCGGGGAGAGAAAGAAGGAATTTGCCGTCATGCGGGTCCTGGGGGCTTCCCGGAAGAAGATCTCCGCCCTGGTCCTTTCGGAGGGAGCGGGCCTGTCCCTGATGGGGAGCCTTCTGGGCGTTTTCCTGGGCCTGGTCCTGACATTGTCCTTTTCGGGCTATATCGAGACCCAGATGGGCCTTCCCTTCCTTCTGCCCGGCTCCGGCCGGATGGTCCTGACGGCGGCCCTGTCCGTGCTGGTATCGGCAGCGGCAGGGGCCCTCTCAGCGGCCCTGTCGGCCTTCCGGATCAGCCGGATCGATACGGGCATGATCCTTCGAAGCGGTGAGTAAGGAGGAGCGCTATGGATATTCAGGCAGTCAACATCAGCAGGGAATTCATCCGGAAGGGCCGGGGGACCAACGTCTTCACGGCCGTGAAGCCCTGTGACTTTTCCGTTCCCGCCGGGCAGCTGACCGTGGTCAGGGGCCGGTCCGGGGGCGGCAAGAGCACCCTTCTGAACATGCTCTCCGGAGTCCTGTCTCCCACGACGGGGACCGTGACGGCCGGCGGGGCAGACCTTTATGCCATGAAGGATGAAGCCCTTTCGGCCTTCCGGGGCGGGCACTTCGGCTATGTCCCCCAGGGAAAGAGCGCCGTCTCCTCCCTGACCGTCCGGGAGAACATCCTCCTGCCCTGCAGCCTCTATGGTCTGGAGGCAGGAGACAGGGCGGAGGCCCTGATGGATACCTTTGAGATCTCCCATCTGGCAGACATCCTGCCCGGAGAGCTCTCCGGCGGGGAGCTCCGGCGGATGGCCATCGCCCGGGCCCTGGTCCGGACGCCCGGCGTCCTCTTTGCCGATGAGCCCACGGGAGATCTGGACGATGAAAATACGGAGATCGTGTTCCGGCTCCTGAAGGAGGAGGCGGAGAAGGGAACGGCCGTCCTGGTCGTGACCCATGAGTCTGAAGCCGTCCGCTTCGCGGACCGGATCTTTACGATGGACGCGGGAGAACTGCATGCGTGACAGAGTCCAACCAGTCAACATCATAGGGGCAGGCCTTGCGGGCCTGTCGGCGGCCTCGGCCCTGGCGGAAAAGGGCATACCCTGCCGGCTGATCTCGGTCCAGCCCTCGGAGAGGGCTCAGTCCAACCTGGCGGAGGGAGGCATCAACGCGGTCCTGGACGTATACGGGGAGGCGGATACCGTCATGGACCACTTCCGGGATACCATGCGGGGCGGCTGTGACCTGGCCGATCCTGCCATGGTCCGGGGCCTGTGCGAAGCGGCCCCGGAGATCATCCGGTCCCTGGAGGTCCTGGGCTGCGCCTTCCACCGGGAGGAGGGGCACCTGGCCCAGCGGTATTTCGGCGGCCAGAAAAAGAGAAGGACCGCCTACGCCAGGAGCTCCACGGGCAAGGTGATCATGGCGGCCATGATCGACCATGTCCGGTCCCTGGAGGCCGGCGGCCTCGCGGTCCGTTTTCCCCACCACCGTCTGGAGAGGATCCTGACCGGGGGGAATGTCTGTCGGGGCGTCCAGGTCCTGGACCTTCATACAGGGAAGGAAGCCGTCTTTTCCGGACCGGTCCTTTTTTGCTGCGGGGGCCTGAACGGGCTCTTCGCGGGCCTGACCACGGGAACCACGGCCAACACCGGGTCCGCGGCCGCCGCGGCCTTTGCCGCCGGCGCCGCCATGGGGAACCTGGAATTCATCCAGTACCACCCCACTACGGCCGCCATCACCGGCAAGCGGATGCTGGTCTCCGAGGCGGCCAGGGGAGAGGGCGGCCGGCTCTTTTACTATGACGCCCCGGGCCATAAGACCTATTTCCTGGAAGAAAAATACGGAGAGAGGGGGAACCTCATGCCCCGGGACGTGATCTCCCGGGAGATGGCCCTCCTGGGCCGGGAGGTCTTTCTGGACCTGACGGGCCTTTCGGAGAAGGTCTGGCAGGAAAGGCTCTCTGACCTTCGGGAGGAGATCCTCCACTACCTGGGCCTGGATCCGGCAGAGGGACCGGTGCCCGTGTCCCCCGGGATCCATTACTTCATGGGAGGGCTTCTGGTGGATGAGGGCCACAGGACCAGCCTTCCGGGCCTCTACGCGGCCGGCGAGTGCGCCTGCGCCTATCACGGGGCCAACAGGCTGGGAGGCAACTCCATGCTGGGCGCCCTGTATGGAGGAAAGAGAGCGGCCGGGGCCCTGGCAGAGGATCTGGAAGGCCTTCCTTCCTGCGGGGAGGAAGAGCGGGCCCGTCCCTTCCGGGCCATGGGCGAGGAGGAGAGGGACCTGGACGAGGCCATGCGGCAGAGCCTGCGGGAGGGCCTCGGGGTCCTGCGCGGTCCCGATGCCATGGAAAGAGCCCTGGAGGACCTGGAGGCCCTGCAGAAGCAGGCCGTCAGCGAGGAGGCCGCGGAAAGGCTCCTTCTGGCCAGGGCCATCCTTTCGTCCGCCCTTTTCAGAAAGGAGTCCAGAGGGGCCCATACCCGGCTGGACTATCCGGAGACCTCCGGGGCCTTTCAGGGCCTGACCAGGGCCAGGGCCCTGGAGGGAAGGATCCTGACGGACCTGGTCCCGTGTGACCGGACGGAGGAAGGAAAAGCCGGAGGGGAGGAGAAAAGCCTATGAGAAAGATCCTGCGTATCCTCCGCCGGGAAAGAGGCGGAGAGGAATCCTACTGGGAGGACTTTGTCTTTGAAACGGACCAGGAGGCCGCCACAGCGGCGGCGGCCCTGTCCGCCCTGAGAGAAAAGGACCGGACAGGGACCGGGGAGAGGCCCTTCCGGCCCATCGCCTGGGACCACAGCTGCCTCCAGAAAAAGTGCGGGGCCTGCGCCATGCGGATCCAGGGAAAGCCCTGCCTGGCCTGCGATACCAGGCTGTCTTCCTTCCGGGAGGAGACCATCGTCATAGAGCCCCTGAAGAAGTTCCCTGTGATCGAGGATCTTCTGGTGGACAGGACCTCCCTGATGGACAGGCTTCTTTCCATGGAGGCCTGGTATGAGGGAGAGGCCCTTCAGAGGGCAGAGTCCCTGTCCTATGAAGCCTCCCGCTGCCTCCAGTGCGGCCTCTGCCTGGAGGTCTGCCCCGGCTTTCAGGCAAAGGGACCCTTTGCCGGCATGGCCGGCATGACTCCCTTTGCCAGGATCCTGGCCAGGCTGCCGGAGGGCCAGAGGAAAAAGGCGGCCAGGACCTTTGACAGGGCGGTCTATGAGGGCTGCGGCAAGTCCCTGGCCTGCCGGGAGATCTGCCCCGCCGGCATTGACCTGGAAAGGCTCCTTGTAAAGAGCACGGCGGCTGCCGTCTGGAGACGGTGGAAGACCTTCGACAGGGAATAGGACGCCGGAAGAGAAATGCAATGCAGCATGGCGGAAGAAAAAAGACCATGAAGGACCTCGCGGCAGAGGTCTTTCATGGTCTTTTCAGGTCCGGGGAGACAGGAAGAGGGCCTTATGCCCAGTCGCTTTCCCAGGCGGGGATCACCGCGGGCTCCTGGTCAAAGAGGGCCTTCTGGGCCTCTGTCAGGAAGGACTCATGGATGATGGCTTCATAGACGAATTCCCGGAAGTAGGCCTGGCTGCAGACAAAGTAGCCCTTTCTGCCCACATCGCCGCCCCAGGAGTTCTCGATCTTCCAGCGGGCGGGATTTCCGTCCGCGTCAAAGCTGACCCCGGTCAGGATCATGGCGTGGGTGGCGTAGGAATCATGGGAGAGGAGCCGGGTGGTCTTGTCCATGGACAGGTCCGCTCCGCCCATGAGGCCCTCGTAGGAAACGGAGGCCGGGTCCCAGATCCCCCGCTTCCGGTCCCCGTGGGCGTCGGAATCACAGCCGAACCAGACGGGCATGCCGGCCCTGAGCTGCCGGAGGCAGGCTTCCTGGATCTCGTCCATGGTGACGTTGAGGTTGTCCACCATGGAGTCCGCCATGGACCCGATGTAATGGAAGACGTAGTGGAAGTCCATGGGAAGAGCAGGGGTCGGATGATGGGTCAGGGTCCGGAAGGCCTTCAGGTCCAGGCCGATGAAGGTCTCATAGAAGGAATGGGGCGTCATGTCCCGGAGGACGCGGTAGGCCCCATCCTTATCCCGGTAGTCGAAATCAAAGCGGTCGGGAGGGGTCCCGAAGGCGATGCATTCGGCCTTGTAGATCTCGGCCATCATTTCCTGCTTGCGGGGGCGGGGGTCCTTCCCCTCCCGGACCAGGGCCCGGAGCTCCATGACATCCTTGCGGACCAGGGTCCGGAGCCGGTCCATGAAGGTAAGGGTATGGGAGGACTGGTAGGTCTCCGGCATGGCAGAGGCGGGCACAGCCCCGTATTTGCCTGCCAGATCGGCGGCCATGTCCCAGTAGCCCCCGTCATGGAAGCCCTCCAGAATGTACTCGGTCATCCGGTGGCTGTGGGGAAGGCCCGCGTATTCGATGGCCATCTCCAGGACGTTGTTGGCCTTTTCCAGCTTGTCGTAGAAGGCCAGGTAGTTGCCGGAGAGGGCAAATTCGGTCAGGCCGGTCTTTTTCATGACCTCCTCCCGGAGGATGTTCATGGCGGCGTAGAGCCAGCAGCGGCCGCTCCGCTCCTGGGCCGTGATGCCGTGGGTGCTGATCTCTATTTCAAATTCGCCGGAGAGGCGGGCGGCCTCCATGGGAATAAAGGCCATATCCGCCATGGAGGTCTTGGCCATGGCGGCTCCCAGGATCTCTACGGAAGGGTCCCGGCTGACGCTCTCCCGGAAAGCGGCCAGTTCTTTTGCTGTTACAGAACGCATCGTTTTCTCCTTTATTTCTTCTTCGGGGCATTCCCGTTCTTCAGACCATTATATACCCGCCGGGGCCCGGATGGCTATCCGGCCCAGGAGGGGAGAGAGGCCCGGATCTGAAGGGCCTTCCCCGTAAAGGGCTGGATCAGGCGGCAGGAAAAGGCGCATAGATGGAGGTCCGTATCCTCGGCCCTGGGGACCTCCTTATCCACGCCCAGGGGCGCCGCTCCCATGCCGTAGAGGGGGTCTCCCACCAGGGGATGGCCCAGGAAGGCCATGTGGACCCGAATCTGGTGGGTGCGCCCCTGCCGGATCCGGACCCGGCAGAGGGTCCCCCGGGAGGTATCCCGGATCTTTTCATAGAAGGTCATGGCGCTCTTTCCGTCCGGGTGGGGCTCCATCCACATGGTGTCCCCGATCCTTCGAAGGGGCATGTCGGCCATGCCCTTTTCCTGTCCCTCCGGAAAGGTCCCGGTGACCTCCGCCAGATAGATCTTTTCAAAGGTCCCGGCCTCCCGCTGCCGGCCCAGCATGGCGGCGGCCTCCGCGTGCTTGGCAAAGACCACGGTCCCGCAGGTATCCCGGTCCAGCCGGCCCAGGAGGCAGAGGCGGCCTGAGATCCCCTGGCCTCTCAGGTAGGCCGCCGCCGCGTTGGCCAGGGTATCGGCGTAGTGGCCCGGGGAGGGATGACAGACAAGGCCCGGAGGCTTGTCCGCGACCAGAAGGTCCTGGTCCTCATAGAGGACCTGCAGAGGGCCGACGCCCGGGGCCGGATCGGCCCAGAGGGCTCCTCCGGGGGCGGGCTCTCCCCCTGCCCGGATGTCCATGAGCTGGAGGGAGAGGATGTCTCCCGCGGACACGGTCCGGTTGACCCGGGCCCTGATCCCGTTCAGGCAGATCCCCTTCTCCCGGAACTTCATCCGGCCGATCTGGTGCTGGGAATAGCCCAGCTTCTTCATCCAGGCGGAAATGGCAAGGCCTTCCTCTCCGGGGCCTGCCGTATAGGAAACGATTCTTTCCATAGCCATTCTTCTCTGCGTCCTTTCCCGGTCCCGGCCATGGATGCGGATCCGGCCGGGATGGGGTACAATGATGGTGTATGCCACCTTATGATACCACAGGACCGGTGAGGAAGGCATACGGAAGGAGCAGGATGCCCGCGGCCGGGCAGGGAGCAGGCAGGGAAGGAAAGGCAGGCCGGATGGACAGAGAACAGAAGAAAAGAGAAGAGGGGGACAGGGCCATACCGGTCTTCGCGGAGGATCCCGCCCTGGCCGGAGAAGCGAAGGACCTGGCCGGGAGGCTGGGCCTTCCCCCGGCAGGAGACAGGGAGGAGGCCGGGCAGGCGGGGCTCTGGCTGGCCCTCACTTCAGACGGCCTCTGCCTGACGGACGGAGACCTGGTCCTGAAGGGAGACTACGGAAGGCTCCTGAAAAGGCTCCGCCCCTCTGAGCTGGGAAGAGAGCTCCTGGTCCGGGCGGCCAGGATCCGGGAGGCGGAGGGCCCCTTAAGGGCCGTGGACTGTACGGCGGGCCTGGGAGAGGATTCCCTCCTTCTGGCGGCGGCCGGCTTTGAGGTGACCCTCTTTGAATACAATCCGGTGATCTTCGCCCTCCTGGAGGATACCATCAGCAGGGCGCGGAGGGATCCTGCCCTGTCCCTCACCGCTTCCCGGATGCGTCCCATAAGGGGGGATGCCGCGGAGGGACTCGCGGGACTGGGCTTCCGGCCGGATGTCATCTACCTGGACCCCATGTTCCCGGAAAAGAGGGGGAATTCGGCCACCAGGAAAAAGCTCCAGCTCTTCAGGCGGCTGGAGGAGCCCTGCTCGAAGGAAGAAGACCTTCTGGAGGCGGCCCTTCTGGCCGGTCCCTCCCGGATCGTCATCAAGCGCCCCCTCAAGGGCCCCTTTCTGGCAGGGAAAAAGCCCGGCTTTTCCATCCGGGGAAAGACCGTCCGCTACGACTGCCTGGTCCTTTCCGTAAAGCAGGAAAACGACTGTTAAAATGCCGGTCCTCTCTTTATAATAAGATTAAGAATATGAAACAAACTGACGCGGCGTATTTCGCGGGAGGATCAGACAGCTGCCGGTCCGGGCTGGGCCTGCCGGCGGCGGAAAGGGGTGCGGTATGGGACTTTTTGATAAGAAATACTGTGATATCTGCGGAGAAAAGATCGGCCTCCTGGGGAACCGGAAGCTGGAGGACGGGAACCTTTGCAAGAAGTGCGCGGGAAAGCTCTCTCCCTTTTTCAGTGAGAGAAGGAAGAGCACCGTGGACCAGATCCGGGACCAGCTTGCCTACAGGGAAGCCAACAGGGCCCGGGTGGAGGCCTTCAGGGTCACAGCGGTCTATGGAGACGGGACAAAGATCTATCTGGATGAGACGGCGGAGTCCTTCATGGTCTCCGGCGCTTCCGACCTGAAGGAGGCCAATCCCGATGTCATCGATCTCTCCGCCGTGACCAGCTGCCGCCTGGAGGTCCAGGAGGTGAAGCATGAGGAGAAGACGAAGGATAAGGAAGGGAAGACCGTCAGCTGCAATCCGCCCCGCTATACCTACAACTACAACTTCATCCTGACCATCTATGTGGATCATCCGTATTTTGACGAGATCCATGTCCGGCTGAACGGATCCCATACCGTGGATACGGGCCGTCACCCCGTGACGGGCCAGAACGCCTTCCGGGGCGAAATATCCGCCTACCAGGCGCCGGACAGGGTCATGCCCTACGCCCAGGAATATGTCTCCTATGTCCTCATGGCGAAGGAGGCCGAGTCCGGGCTGATGAGAAGGAAGAGGGCCCGGGCAGAGGAGCCCGCCGCTCCGGCCCATATGGAGCCCAGGGGCCCCATGGAATGCCCCCGCTGCGGCGCCATGACCACGCCGGACGCCGGCGGCTGCTGCGAGTACTGCGGAAGCAGGATCGTCTGAACAGGTCCCCGGGACAGGGGCCGGATGATGGACAAAAAGGAAGAGTACCGGCCGGCAGGACCCGGCCGGTATTTTATTCTTGTAAGGCGTTCGATCAGTTGCTAAAATGTTTTTCGAATGTCGGCAGAAGACCGGCTCAGGGAAGGAAAAAGCAGTGAATTCAGAAAACAGAACAAGATTCATACAGTATCTGGGCTTTATTGCCGCCGCGGTCGCGGTAGGATGCGCCGTCATCCTTCTTTTTTTCAGGACCTCGATCCTGGCCGGCTTTGTGTCCAGGCTCCTGTCCCTCCTCATGCCCTTTATTTACGGGGCTGTCATCGCCTATCTCCTGCACCCCGCCTGCCTGACTACGGAAAGGGCCGTCCGGAAATGGAAGGGAGACGCCTTTTCTGACCGGCACGCCGGAAAGATCCGGACCTTCAGCATCATCCTTTCCATGGCCGCTCTGGTCCTGATCCTGAGCCTTCTGGTCATGGCCGTGGTCCCCGGCCTTGTCACCAGCATCGGAAAGCTTGCCTCCTCCATGACCCTTTATATCAGGAACTTCCAGGTCTGGATCAGCCAGTATGAGGAGACCGAGCTGGGCCAGCAGGTCGTCCCCTATGTGGAGCAGGGCATGGAGACCATCACGGACAGGATCCAGTCCTGGCTCCAGGGAGACCTTCTCCCCAACCTGACCACCTACCTGTCCCGGATCACCGGAAGCTTCAGCTCCATCATGGGCCTTGTAAAGAACTTCGGCCTGGGCCTGATCATTTCCATCTATCTTCTGGGCAGCTGGGAGAAGTACATGGCCCAGCTGGAGCTGCTCGTCCATGCGGTCTTTCCTCCCGGAGCAGCGGCCTGGATCGACCGGGAGGCCAACTATACAGACAGGATGTTCGGCGGCTTCATTACCGGCAAGCTCGTGGATTCCGCCATTGTGGGCGTCATCTGCTTTGTCTTCTGCATGATCACCGGGATGCCCTACGCCATCCTGGTGGCCGTCATTGTGGGCGTCACCAACATCATTCCTTTTTTCGGCCCCTATCTGGGCGCCGTTCCCTCGGCGATCCTGATCCTGACGGAGAGCCCCGTCAAGTGCCTGATCTTCGTGGTCTTCATCATCATCCTCCAGCAGATCGACGGAAACCTTCTGGGCCCCATGATCCTGGGGGATTCCGTGGGACTGTCCAGCTTCTGGATCCTCTTCGCCATTCTTTTCTTCGGAGGCCTCTGGGGCCTCATCGGCATGATCGTGGGCGTCCCGGTCTTCGCCGTCCTCTATGACCTGGTCTCCAGAGGCGTGGCCGGCGGCCTGAAAAGGCGGGAGAAGACAGATATGCTGGAAGCCTATGACCGGACCTTCGGCAGGGAAAAGGAAGAGACAAAGGAAAAGAAGGAAGGACCGGCAAAAGAGAAAAAGTAAGGACC
>CAMOUD010000025.1 GCA_946626215.1 uncultured Lachnospiraceae bacterium | reverse complement strand
GGAAGTAGTTGAGGAAGGTGGCAAAGAAGGCCCAGATCAGGGTCCAGCCCAGGACCGTGAAGAAGGTGGAGCCGAAGCCGTCCCCGCCGACGGAAAAGATGTTCCGGAAGTTCTCCAGTCCTACCCAGGTAAAGAGCTGGGCCGGGGGCTGGTGGTTATAGTCATAGTTGGTGAAGGCCACGCAGATCATGAAGATGATCGGCACGACGGTAAAGACAAAGATGCCCAGGCAGGGCAGGGCCAGCAGGGTCTTGTCAAAGTTCTCATCCAGCAGGGAATGGAGGTCCTTCCTGTTGGTGGGAAGCTGCTTGCCCTCTTCCAGCAGGAGCTGGGCCTGACGGTTCTGCCTGACATTGACCCTCCAGACAAAAAGGAAGGCCAGGACCGCGATGATGGTCAGGATGCTGTAGAGCAGGATGAAGAAGCTGTTGTCCCCGTAGGTGACAGTCCCGTCCGGGTTGAAGCCCCGGCCGGAGGTGCCCAGGGTGAAAAGGTCTTTGATATAAGCAGCTCCGAAGCCGAAAATAAAGTAGAGAAGGCCGCCTTCCAGGGCCAGCATGGTGACGCCCCGGACGATCTGGCCGCGCAGGAGCTGGCCAAAGCCCATGATGACATAGGAGATCCGAGTCCTGAAGTCACCTTCGGCGAAGGTCACGCCGATGTCCTTCAGATCCCGGCCCAGCCAGGCAAAGAAGCCTCCGATCCGCTGCAGAATTGTCTGTTTTTCTTTCATACTCCCTCCGCGCGGGCCCCTGACTGGAATCCGGACCCGCTTTTTGCCTAAAGGACGGGCAGGACACCCCGGAGAATGTCCTGCCCGCGGACGATGCATACTACTTGACGTTTATGCTGTTCATATGTGTCTGTATGCGTCTTATTTGACGTAGCCTTCGCACTTGGCCTGGAAGGCGGCAACGACCTCCATAAGGGCCGCGTCATCGGCATTGTCATACTCGCCGGAGATGACGGAGTCGCCCAGAGAGGTGGCGTCTGTCCAGTAGTCGCCGGGATACTGGCCCTGAGGGATGGTGTACTGGAGCTGTTCAGCCAGAGCGGACAGGGCTTCGTCTGACTTGACGGCATCAGCGGCCTGGGCAGCCTTGTTGGAAGGGCCCCAGCCCTTGGCCTCGTAGCGGGCCAGCTGGACTTCTTCACTGGAGAGATACTTAGCCAGCGCGTTGCAGACTGCCAGCTTGCCGGCGTCGGTCTGAGGCTTGATGCCCAGAAGCTTGAAGCCGCCGAAGCCGCTCATCTGATAATCGGTGCCGTCCACGTTGAAGGTGGGAAGCTTGGCGCATGCATAGTTGTCGCCGAAGACTTCCTTGGCGGAGGAAGCATCCCATGTGCCGTCCACGATGGCGCCGGGGTTGGAAGCCTGGCCCAGGGAGGAACCGTTCACGAAAGCGTGGGACTTGTGGAGGTTGATCATGGCCTTGAGGGCCTTGACGCCTTCCTCGGAGGCATAGGTCACATTGGCGGCGGTGAAGTTGCCCTGATCGTCGGATTCATACTCCAGCTTGCAGCCGGTGGCAAAGAAGAAAGCGGTCTGATACCAGCCGGAGTTGATCTCCATGTAGAAGCTCTTGCCGGCAGCTTCGCAGTCAGCCAGAATGCCTTCCAGAGTGGAGGGATCGGAGACCACGCTCTTGTCATAGTAGAGGAAATAGCCGTTGTCGCTGGTCAGCGGATAGGCATAGATGGTGTCGGCCATGGATGCCGCCCCGACAGAACCTTCATCGTTCTGCTCAGCGACCCAGGCGGCGTTGTCGCCCATGACAGGGCTCAGGGCGCCGGCGGATACCAGTCTGGCCAGCTGGTCCTGGGCAAAGCCGTAAATATCGGCGCCGCCCTCGACATCGGTGATCATGTTGCCGGCCGCGTCGCCTTCACCGACGGGCTCGATGTTCACGGTATAGCCTGCGTAGTCAGGATTGGCTTCAAAGAAGGCGTCGCACTGCTGCTTGGTG
Source organism: uncultured Lachnospiraceae bacterium (assembly GCA_946626215.1). Taxonomy (GTDB): domain Bacteria; phylum Bacillota; class Clostridia; order Lachnospirales; family Lachnospiraceae; genus CAG-791. The sequence goes on along the minus strand of CAMOUD010000025.1, from coordinate 18,039 downwards.
AAATCAGTCACTTCTTCAGCGACCCAGATGGTGATCTCACCGGTGCCGTAGTCAATGGCCTCGTCCGCCGCTTCCTCACCGCCTTCGGCCGCGGGCGCGGGAGCGGATGAGCCGGATGATCCGCCGCAGCCTGCCAGAAGAGCTGCTGCCAGGACGGAAGCCGTCAAAATGGAAACAATTCTCTTTTTCATAAGTTCCTCCTTTTTGGTCTGTTGCGCGGGCGCCCTTCCAGAGTGCGCAACCGCTTGCTCTATATTTAGCGTACGCTGTACGCCGGGGCCTGTCAATCCGTCAAACTGCCGAAAGAAAGGGGCCGTATTTGTGCAGAATGCGCAATCGGTTTCTCTTTCTCCGCCCGGGCAGTCAATTTTCGAATTATTTCGTCCCCATTTGATTCAACTTTACCCCCTCTCTGCTATTCTGTCAACAATATCCATATAATTTTTAAAGTATCCCTTATTATTCGTCAATAGTATCAATGTGTCTGAAAATTATTTTCGCAATATTTCGCAAATTCTCCTCTATCCATTGCGCATCTTTTCCCCTTCCTTTATACTTGTCCATAGGGACAGGGCCGGAAACCGCGGGCAGGACAGCTGCCCGGAAGGCGTTCCCGGGCACCCCTTCGGAGGAAAAAATGGCAACGATCAAAGATATCGCGAAAAAACTGGGCGTATCCGTCTCCACCGTCTCCAAGGGCCTCAGCGGAAGAGAGGATATCAGCGACGACCTCCGCCGCCAGATCCTGGACACGGCCGTGGAAATGGGCTACACCAACCGCCGGTCCCGCAAGCAGGAACACCGGCGCTTCTGCGTCCTGATCGAAAACATGGACTATGAGGAGGAAGGGCAGTTCGGCCACGGCATCCTGCAGGGCTTCCGGAAGGCCGCCATCCGGGAAAAATGGGGCGTGGAGGTCCTGCCTGCGACAAAGGCCTTCCAGGAAGAGAACCGCTATGATTCCTGGATGGTCCAGGAAAAGTACGCCGGGGCCTTTGTCCTGGGCTTTTCCCTGGACGATCCCTGGATGAAGCAGTTCTCGGAGACCGCCTTTCCCACCGTTCTTCTGGACAACTTCATTTCCGAAAATCCCCGGGTCTGCACCGTCGGGACCGATTCCGAGGAGGCCATCGAAATGGCCATCTCCCACCTGACGGCCCTGGGGCACGAAAAGATCGCCTTCCTCAACGGGTCCGCGGGCTCCATGATCAGCAACCAACGCATGCTCTCCTATCTGGGCAGCATGCGGCGGCACCGCCTGCCCCTGGATCCCAACCTGGCGGTCTTCGGCTACTTCGTGGCCGAAAGCGCTCCCTACCATGTCCCGGGCTTTTTGGACAAGGGAGCCACGGCCATCCTCTGCGGCAACGACCTGATCGCCAAAGGCGTCCTGGAAGAATGCCGGGCCCGGGGCTTCCGGGTCCCGGAGGACATTTCCGTCGTGGGCTTTGATGATATCTCTCTGGCCGCCGAGCTGGACCTGACCACCATCCACCAGAACCGGACCGAGCTGGGCAAATGCGGCTGCTACAGCCTCTACGCCATGGACAACGGGGTCCCTGTATCCCGGAGCCTCCTTCGGCCCCGCCTGGTGGTCCGGGGGACCACGGCGCCTGCCAGGCCCCGCCTGGCCGTCCGCCGGGTCGACGATCCGGATTCCGTCCGTTACGTCTCTCCCGACCTCTTTGACCAGTACATCCAGAGCGGGGGCGCCTGATAGGAGGGGCCCGCCGGACCGAACAGGTCCTGCTATACGAAAAAAAGGCTGCGAAGACAGACATTTCTCCGGAAAACTCCGGCGGTCCTGTCTGCTTCGCAGCCTTTTTTATACGTTTTCCTTATACGGGGCAGGGATCATCCTCCCGCGTGTCCCGGGACCCGGGCCTCATCCGGCTCACTCTCTGGATCTGACCATCTTCAGGATGGCGGCCAGGACGCCGCAGCCCACGCCTGCCACCGGCCAGATGATCCAGGTCCTGTCCCAGCGGCCGGTCAGGAAGCTGATCAGGAGATAGACGGCCGTGGTCAGGCTCCAGTAGAGGCCCATGACAGTCTCATTCCTTCTGCTCTCCCTCTTGTTCTCCCGGGAATACTCCCCTTCCTCCAGAAGGATGCGCATGGCGTCCGTGATGATGCTGGTCCTGACAATGAGCATGACGCCCACCGCCACCAGGACCAGGAGAAGGGCCGCTCCCAGGGTCATGACAAAATCAGAGCCTCCCGCGATCATGGCGCCGAAAAGGGGCAGACAGGAGAGGACGCAGAGCAGGATCCCGGTGATCATGTAGCGGATATGGAAGGGATTGTATCTCTCCATCCGGTCTCTGACCATGCCTTCCACTCCATAGGCCGTCTCCAGGGCTTCCCTTTCCATGTAGGAGAAGGGGCTCTGCCGCATGCCCCAGTAGACAAAGATGCCCACGGCGGCCCCGACCATCAGCATGAGGATCAGGACCCCGATCCCCGCCGCCTGGTCCTCTCCCAGCCGGATCAGGCCCTTTTCCCGGACCGCTTCCAGCACGATCAGGACCACCGGAGAAAGGATGCAGAGCATGACGCCCAGGGCGGTCCTGCCCGCCGATTCGATCTTGAGCTGAAGATAGGCATTGGCCTCCTCCATGGATACGGAACGAAGGACCGTGTCTTCCTCATAAGAGGAAATGACCTCCTCTCCCGCGGGGACAGGCAGGTCCGTCAGGTCCTCTTCCTCCTTCAGGAGGAGGTCCGTGCTGACCCCGAAGATCTCGGCCAGGGCCAGGATCCGGTTCAGGTCGGGGGTGGACTGGGCGCTCTCCCATTTGGATATGGACTGCCGGCTGACGCCCAGCTGCTCTGCCAGGTCCTCCTGGGACCAGCCGTTTCTTTTTCTGAGTATGGTGATCTTCTCTGCCAGAATCATTGCGTACCTTCCTTCCTGCCGGCCTCCGGCCGGTCATCTGTGCTTCCTTTGATGAGCTGAGAATACCTTTTTCCGCGATGGCAGGCCACCAAGCAGGCCTTGCAATGTGTCAACCCGGGGTTGCAAAAGGGGAAAAATCCCGCGCAGGGACCATTTTACGGGTCCTTCAGGTCCAGGACCATGCCCACATGGGGGATCCCGTCCTCCTCAAATTCCTCCGAACAGATCCGGAAGCCCTCCCGGGCGTAAAAGGGGGCCGCGTAGGTCTGGGCATCGATCCGGATCCTCTCCGGCTTCATCCTCTCCCGGACCAGAGCGATCCCCTCCTTCAGAAGCCTTCCGCCCAGGCCCTTCCCGTGTTCCCTGGTCAGGACCCTGCCCATCCGGACCGTGTCCGGGGACAGGAAAAAAGCCCTGAGATAGGCTGTCACCTTCCCTTCCTCTTCGCAGAAGACATGCAGGCTCTCATAGTCCCTTCCGTCCAGGTCCTGATAAACACAGGCCTGCTCCACCACGAAGATCTCCGCCCTGGCCCGCAGGATCTCATAGAGTTCTCTGTTGGTGAGCTCCTCAAAAGTCCTGGCTGATAGTTCCACATTTCCTCCCCCGGGCCGTCTGCCCGTCCGAAAAACAAGGCTGTGAAAAAGAGCGACGGCTCCTTTCCACAGCCTTTCCGTATGTTCTTTCCTCAGGGTCAGGTCCCGGAAGGGTCTTCTTCCCGGGCCGCCTCCGCTTCGGTCACGTTGCCGTGACGGGCGTATTCTTTATCCTTCAGCCGGTCTGTGATGACCTGGGGACCGGTATAGGAGGAGAAGGTAATGGGAGCCACCCTGCCGAACTTGGAGGAATCGCAGAGGATGAAGCACTGCCCGGCCTGTTCCAGGGCGTACTGCTTGATCAGGGCCTCTGCCGGGTCCGGCGTGGTAAAGCCGGCGGACAAAGAGGCCGCGTTGGTCCCCAGAAAGGCCTTGGTGAAATGATAGCGCCTGAGGCTCTCCGCCGTCATGGGCCCCACCAGGGCCTCCGTGGAGGCCTTCAGCTCTCCGCCCGGCATGAAGACCCGGCAGCCCTTGTGGGCCAGCCTTCTGGCGTGCATGACGGAGTTGGTCACAAAAGTGGCCTTCTTTTCCTCTATGAATTCCACCATCTGTCCGGTGGTGGTGCCGGCGTCGATATAGACAAAGTCCTCGGGCCGGATCAGGCCGGCTGCATAGCGGCCGATGATCTCCTTCTCCCGGATGTTCAGCTCCGTCTTTTCCTCCATGGTCAGTTCCCGGACGCTGAGGGTGGATTCGATGGCGGCGGCGCCGCCGTGGACCTTCCTGAGCCTCCCCATACCTGCCAGCTGGCCCAGATCCCTCCGGATCGTGGAGGCAGAGGCGCCCACCGCCTCTTCCAGTTCCGCCACTGTGACTGTATGCTTCCGTTCGAGTAATGCAAGTATGATCGACCAACGTTCTTCCGTAATCACCCTAAGTCCCCCGCTGCCATCTGAAATCCTGTTCCATGGACCAGAATAAGCCCGCGCGGCTTGCTGCCGCAGCGGGCTTACCTGTATTTCATTATATACGCATTTCCCTTCCCATTTCCACAGGCATTTTATCAAACGGGCCAGTCTGTTTTCTTCCGGCCCGTCGCCTGAAGGAGAGACGCCTCTTACTTAAGGCCGGACTCTTCAGGAGAAAGGGGCTTCTTGAGCATGGACAGGATCAGGCATCCGACTACGGAACCGACGATCAGGGCGACCAGATACATGACCGGGTTGCCGATGACCGCGATGACCCACGCGCCGCCGTGAGGAGCGGGGGACGTGCAGTGGAAGAGGCAGCTCAGAGCGCCTGCTACGGCGGAACCGACTACGCAGGAAGGAATGACGCGGCCGGGATCAGCGGCGGCGTAGGGGATGGCGCCTTCGGAGATGAAGGACAGGCCCATGACGTAGTTGACGATGCCGGCTTTGCGGTCCGCTTCGCTCCAGCGGTTCTTGAAGATGGTGGTGGACAGGGCGATGATGATCGGAGGGACCATGCCGCCTACCATGATGGCTGCCATGATCATCTGACCGGCCTCGGTGCCTTCACTGAGCATGGCGATACCGAAGGCGTAGGAAGCCTTGTTGATGGGGCCGCCGAAGTCTACGGACATCATGCCGCCGACGACAGCGCCGAGAAGGACCAGGTTGGAGGTGCCCATGCCGCCAAGGATGCCGGCAATGCCGGTGTTGATGGCTGCCATGATGGGGTTGACCGCGAACATGACCAGGCTGATCATGAAGATGCCGACCAGGGGATAGATGAGGACAGGCTTGATGCCTTCCAGGGCAGCGGGAAGCTTGTCACAGGCCTTCTCCAGCCACAGGGTCAGGTAGCCGCCGACAAAGCCGGCCAGCATGGCGCCGAGGAAGCCGCCGCCTACCAGGGCAGTGTCAGGGTTCATCAGCCACGCGAAGGAATAGCCCGCGCTGGCCAGAGCGCCGCCGACGAAGCCAACGGCCAGGCCGGGACGGTCAGCGATGGATTCGGCAATGAAGCCGGCCAGGATCGGAAGCATGAAACCGAAGGCCGTGTCGCCTGCCTGCTTGAAGAAGTGGGCCAGAGGCGTAGAGGAACCATAGGAGGAGGTCCCCAGGCCGGGCTGGTCGAGCAGGAAGGCAATGGCGATCAGGATACCGCCGCCGACGACGAAGGGCAGCATGTGGGAGATGCCGTTCATCAGGTTCTTGTAGGTCTTGCGTCCGATGGTCTCCTCTTCAGCGGGAGCGGAAGAAACGGAAGCGCCGCCTTCCAGGACGGGAGCCTCATTGTTGAGGATCCGGTTGATCAGCTCATCGGGCTTGTTGATGCCGGCGGTCACGTTGGTCTGCAGGACCTGCTTGCCTCCGAACCTGTCGAGCTCGATCTTCTTGTCAGCCGCGATGATGATGCCCCTGGCGTTCCTGATCTCGTCAGCGGTCAGGACGTTCTTGGCGCCGACGGAGCCCTGGGTCTCGACCTTGATCTTGATGCCTCTGGCCGCGGCCGCCTTCTCCAGGGCTTCCGCTGCCATGTAGGTGTGGGCGATGCCGGTGGGGCAGGCTGTGATGGCCAGGACCTCAAATCCGCCGGACTCAGCGGCCTGCTCCATCTTGGTGACCTCCTCTGCCAGCTTGGCGACCTCGAACTTGTCGACGATCTCCAGGAACTCTTCCTTGGTCTTGGCAGCGCGCAGGGCCTTGGTGAAGTTTTCATCCATCAGCAGGACGGACAGACGGGAAAGGACTTCCAGATGGACGTTTTCCTTGGTGTTGGGGGCAGCGATCAGGAATACCAGGTCGACGGGCTCTCCATCCAGGGCTTCGTACTCGACGCCGCCGGGAATGGTCATGGCCGCCAGACCGGGACGGGTGACCGCGTCCGTCTTGGCGTGGGGAATGGCGATACCTTCGCCGACACCGGTGGTATCCTCTGCCTCACGGGCAAAGACGCCGGCCTTATAGCGTTCCTTGTCGTTGATGTTGCCGGTGGCGCACATCAGGTCTACCATCTGGGCGATGGTATCCTTCTTATCGACGGGGCTTCCGCCCAGCTTAATGCCTTCCGGCTTAAGCAGATCTCTAATTCTCATAGATTCCTCCTAAATAAATCAGTATATGCCGGCTCCGCAGCGCCGCCTCTTCTTACAGGGCAGCCAGGAGCGCTTCGACCTCGGGACGGGTCGCCAGGTTCTCGGAAAAGGCACTGGCGGAACCGGTGCAGAGTCCCATGCGGAAGGCCGTCTCATATTCTCCGGTCTCGATCATGCCGGTCAGGAAGCCCGCGACCATGGAGTCGCCTGCGCCGACCGAATTGACAAGAGTCCCCTTGGGCGCGGGGCTCTTCAGGATATCGCCCTTCTCGGATACAAAGACAGCGCCTTTGCCCGCCATGGAGATCAGGACGTTGCGGGCGCCCTCTTCCTGCAGCTTCTTCGCGTAGGGAATGACATCATCCTGGGTCTGCAGGTCCACTCCGTAGATCTCGCCCAGCTCGATGTTGTTGGGCTTGATCAGGTAAGGGTGGTACTTGAGGACATTGACAAGAAGGTCCCTGGTGGCGTCGACCACAATGTCGATCCCCCTGCCTTCCAGCCGGGCCATGATCCTCTCGTAGATATCATCGGGCAGTGTGTTGGGAATGGAGCCGGAAATGACCAGAAGGTCACCTGCCCGCAGGGCGTCCAGCTTGGCATAAAGGGCGTCGATGGCTTCCGCGGTGATGCGGGGGCCCTGGCCGTTGATCTCGGTCTCCTCGTCAGATTTCATCTTGACATTGATCCGGCTCATGCCTTCCCTGATCTCGATAAAATCGGACTTCACGCCGTAGTCAGCCAGTCTGGCACAGATCTCCCTGCCGGTAAAGCCGGCCGTAAATCCCAGCGCGGTGCTCTCATGGCCCATGTTCTCGAGAACGATGGAAACGTTGATCCCCTTGCCGCCGGGCAGGATATTTTCATAGGTGACTCGGTTGATGACGCCAGCTCTGAAATGATCCGCTCTCACAATATAATCCAGTGAAGGGTTAAAGGTTACGGTATAGATCATTGATTTCTCCTTTCTGCCAAAAACTTGTGTATTTTGCTCTCTTTTGGCTTATTTTGATTCGTTGTAATCATATTACCATCAGCGTAAATCAAAATCAACCATTTTTAACCATAAATAGTCACAAATTCTCACCAGTCTGATTTGTGATTCTGCACATACGCCCGGCTTTGCCCGGGCAGGAATGTACATCCTGAAGCTGCTTCCAGTATACCATCTCCTCCCTGCCGGCAAAAGAAAGCCCCGCGGCCATGCCGCGGGGACCTGTTCGCTTTATTCAGTTTTTTCTGCCGGCCGGTCAGGCCTTTCCTCCGGGGAGGTCAGTCCCTGTAGCCCTTCAGGATAGGGGAAAGGGGCTTATAGATAAAGAAGGTCACCAGGACGCAGAGCATGCCCTTGATGAAGGTGAAGGGCAGGTTGAAGCAGACCAGGCTCTGGAAGATGCTCTTCATGGAAGGCAGGATGGCCTGGTAGGCTGCCAGGATGACTTCCTCGGGCATGAAGTTGTAATAGACGGGATAGACAATGAAATAGTTGGAGGGAAGGGAGATCAGGGCCATGGCGGCAGCGCCGATGACAGCAGCCGCGATGGCGTTCTTCTTGGTCTTTTTCCTCTTATAAATAAAGCCCGCGGTGGCGGCGAAGACCGCTCCCAGCATGAAGTTGGAGATCTCGCCCACGCCGAAGCTCTGGGAGACCATGGCGTGGAGGAGGTTCTTGATCAGCTCCACCAGGACGCCGCTGAGGGGGCCCAGGGCAAAGGCCGCCAGCAGGGCCGGCAGGTCGGAAAAGTCAAATTTGATAAAGGAAGGCATCAGCATGGGGATCGGGAACTCGATCAGCTGAAGGACATAGGCGGACGCGGCAAGGATGCCGGTCACCGCGATATAGCGTACATTTGTGGTCTTAGGCATGGCGGCTGTGGTCTCTTTTGTCATGGTTTCCTCCGTTTCCGGCGCTCCCGGGGGGAGCACCCAGTCCTGGAGATGCTTCAAGAAAGGCATGCGGCTAAAAAAAAGCGCCCTGAAAAGAAGCAGGGCGCCATAAGCAGACATGTGCATCATCTTCTTTCATCCAGACTATACTGTTGGTACCGGAGTCGCACCGGTTCAGCCGCCCGAAGGCAGGTCGCGGACTATACCGCCAGTGGGGAATTGCACCCCGCCCTGAAGATCTCCTGTTAAGTTGTTACAAGTCTATTATATGCGGATGCGCCATCCTGTCAATGACCGATCCGGGAAGGCGCCGGAGCGGCAGGGATCCGGAAAAGGAAGCAGCGAGGGGATAAAAGGAGCCGGGTCCCCTGGACCCGGCTCCCCTCATCAATCTGACTGATCTCTTCCTGCCGCGGAATCAGAAGATGCCCAGAAGCTCGGAATAAGCTGTCAGAGCGCCGTCTGTATTCTTGGCAAGGACCTTCTTGGCCAGAAGCTTGCCCAGCTGGACGCCTTCCTGGTCGAAGGAGTTGATGTTCCAGATGAAGCCCTGGAACATGACCTTGTTCTCGAAGTGGGCCAGGATCGCGCCGAGGGATTCGGGGATCAGCTTCTCGCCTACGATGATGGAGGAAGGCCTGCCGCCGGCGAAGTACTTGTTGAGGTTCTCATCATCCTTGCCGCAGGCAAAGGCCATGATCTGGGCCGCCACGTTGGCGGACAGCTTCTGCTGGCTGGTGCTGCCTTCGATGACGACATCATTCTCCATCTGGTTGTTCTTGAAGCCCAGGAACTGGATCGGAACGATATCGGTGCCCTGGTGAAGGAGCTGATAGAAGGAGTGCTGGCCGTTGGTGCCGGGCTCGCCGAAGATGATCGGGCCGGTCTTATAGGAGATGAACTCGCCGAAGCGGTTGACGCTCTTGCCGTTGGACTCCATATCCAGCTGCTGCAGGTGGGCAGGGAAGCGGATCAGGGCCTGGGAATAAGGAAGGACTGCGGTGATGTTGTAGCCCAGGATGTTGCGCTCATACACGCCGATCAGGGCATCCAGCATGGCGGGGTTCTTCATGATGTCGGTGTTCTTTGCCAGAGCGTCCTCTGCCGCCGCGCCGGCCATGATGCGGTCAAAGATCTCCGGACCGAAGGCCAGGGACAGGATCACGCCGCCGACCGCGGAGGAAGAAGAATATCTGCCGCCGATGAAGTCATCCATGTAGAAGGAATCCATATATTCCGGATTGCCTGCCAGAGGAGAGGTGGCGGAGGTGACCGCTACCATGTGCTTGGAGGTCTCAAGGCCTGCCTTGGCCAGGGCGTCCTTGACGAAGGACTCGTTGGTCAGGGTCTCCAGAGTGGTGCCGGACTTGGAGACCAGCACAAAAATGGTGCGGGCGGGGTCGATGGTGGCCAGGACGCCGGAAGCGTCATCAGGGTCTACGTTGGAGATAAACCTGGCTTCCATCTTGAGGGTGCCGTTGACCTTTGCCCAGTTCTCCAGAGCCAGATAGAGGGCGCGGGGGCCAAGGTCGGATCCGCCGATACCGATCTGGACAGCGGTGGTATAGGTCTCGCCCTTTTCGTTGACGATCTCACCGGCATGGATCTTCTTCGCGAACTCGCCGGCTCTCTTCTGCTGGCCGACATAGAACTCTCTCTTGTTCTCGCCGTCGATGATGACGTCATCGCCCAGCTGGCCGCGGCAGAGCTGGTGAAGGACTCTCCTCTTCTCACCGGTGTTGATGATCTCGCCGTTGTAAAGGGCCGCGTACTTCTGGGTCAGCTGCTGCTCATCTGCCAGCTCCTGCAGGCCTGCCAGGATGGCGTCATCCACCTGCTTGGCAGCAAAATCATAGACCAGTCCGTTGGACATGGGGACCTTATAGGCTTCGACACGCCTGGCGCCGTTCTCGCCGGCCATGACTTCCTTGACATCTACCTTGGCTAAGCCTTCCAGCTTCTTAATGGACTCCAGCTTGTCAAAATTAATCCATTCCATATGTTCTCTCCTTTTTTAATAGATATGCGCGGACCGGCCGCGCTGCCGCCCTGAGCCTGCGCCATGCGGGATCGATCCGGAAACATGTCAGGGATCGGCATGTGCAGACTCCATCTAAAGTATACTAAAGGCCCCCTCCTTTTTCAACGCTGTGGAAGGTACCGCCTGTCAGATTTTACCAGTTTTTTAGAATTATCTCTTCCATTTTTCGTCAGATGGGTCAGTTTTCCAGGAGCCCCTCCCCCCGCCGGCAAAGGGATCATGCCTGGGGGATACTATACCTGCGGGATATTCCTCCCCTCTTGCGGGGGAAGGGGTCTCTTTGGCATAATACATGCATAAACAAAGGAGTCCCGGCATCCGGGCCTCTTTTCAGACAGAGAGCTTCGGCTCCCTGCAGGTGACGGTCGGCCGATCAGGGGCATACTATGCCTCCGGCCGGTTCCATAGTCCCTGCAGGGAGCCTTTTTCCTCCCTGCCGCCTGTCTGAAAAGGAGGTTTCTGATGATAAAGTTTTCGTTCCGCAGCCCCATGTCCGAGCTCTACGCCGCCGGCTACGCGGCCTACATGCTCACCACCGGCTATTTTTCCGCTTCCCGGTGTGCCTCTCCCCTCATGGAAAGGCGGCTCCTTCTCTACTACCGGGACCTGGCCCGGGTAAGCCCCTCCGGGTCCTCCTCCTGGGAGGCCCAGTACCGGCTGGAGGACAAGATCCTCCGGGTCCTGGACCGGGAGATCGATGAGGAGCGCGCCGCCCGCCTCTCCGGCCTGACCGCCGAGGTCTCCTTCCTCCTGACGGAGGACCGCCTGGAGATCCTCTTCGACACAGGCCTTCCGGAGGCTTCCCTGGCCCTGGTCCTCCAGGTCCGGGGCAGCCGCTACTTCCTCACCGTCCGGTGAGAAAGGGCCCGAAGGGCGGTCCCTGAGCCCGGCCGCCGGGGAAGGTCTCCTCCCCCGGCGGCTTTTTTCTCTCAGATCTGTCCTCCCCCAGCCTGCCTCCCCGGCCGGCCGTCAACGGGCATTGTCAATTGTTAACCATTTTATAATTATCGGTTGACATTCCTGCTTCTGTCGCCTACAATGCTTTCTGGCAAAACCAAAACCGACAAGAAAAAGGAGGGACCGGCATGGATCCAAGGAGTCTGGCTGACGAAATCATACAGGGACGGATTTTGACCAGAGAGGATGACCTGGCCTCTCTGGCGGAGGCAGACCTGACCTCCCTCCTGGAGGGAGCCGACAGGATCCGGGCCGCCTTCCGGGGAGACCATGTGGACCTCTGCTCCATCATCAGCGGAAAGAGCGGCCGCTGCGGTGAGAACTGCCGCTTCTGCGCCCAGTCCGCCCACCATCACACGGACTGTGAGATCTATGATCTCCTGGACGAGGATACCATCGCGGCAAGAGGCCTCTCCGATGAGCAGGAGGGCGTTCGCCGCTTTTCCATTGTCAACTCCGGCTACGGACCCGGTCCAGAAGACTTCGAAAAGATCGTCCGGATCTATGAGCGCCTCCGCCATGACCTTTCCATCAGTCTCTGCGCCTCCCTGGGCTTTCTGACCGATGACCAGCTCAGGCGCCTGCGCCTTGCGGGCGTGACCTCCATCCACAGCAACCTGGAGACCTCCCGCCGTTTCTTCCCCATGATCTGCACCACCCACAGCTTTGACGACAAGATCGCCAACATCCGCAGGGCCCAGAACCAGGGCCTGCGTGTCTGCAGCGGGGGCATCATCGGTCTGGGCGAGACCTGGCAGGACCGCATCGACATGGCCCTGACCCTGCAGGAGCTGGGCATCCTGTCCATCCCCCTCAACAGTCTCATGCCCATCACGGGCACGCCCCTGGCTGAGAATCCCCGGCTGACAGAGGAGGAGATCCTCCGTACCGTGGCCATCTTCCGCTATATCAACCCCAGGGCCGACATCCGGCTGGCCGGAGGGCGGGCCCTCATGGAAGACAGGGGCCGGAAGGCCTTTGCCTCCGGGGCCAGCGCTGCCATTACCGGAAACATGCTGACCACCTCCGGATCCACGATCCGGCAGGACCGGGCCATGCTGAACAGCCTGGGCAGGACCACCGGTCCCCTGGCATAAACATCACACAGACACCTGTACAAGAAGGAGAATACTATGACACTTACCGGCAGGACCCGCACTCTCTTCCTGACCAGCACGGCCCTTATGACCGCCGTGCTCTGTCTCATGGGACCCCTTTCCGTCCCCATCGGACCGGTCCCCGTCTCTCTGACCAACCTGGCCATCTACCTGCTCCTGTACGTCCTGGACGCGAAGCGGGGCACCATCGCCTACCTCCTGTACATGCTCCTGGGCCTGATGGGCCTCCCGGTCTTTTCCGGCTTTTCCGGCGGTCCCGGCAAGCTCCTGGGCCCCACAGGCGGCTATATCCTCGGCTTCCTGCCCATGACCTTCCTGATCGGCCTGGTCATCGAGCGCTTCAGGGAAAAGCGGCTGGTATGCGTCCTCTTTATGGAGCTCTTCACCTGGATCCCCTACCTCTTCGGGACCGCCTGGCTCTCCCGCCAGGCCGGCATGTCCTTTTCGGCCGCTCTGGCCGTGGGCGTCCTCCCCTTCCTGGCGGTGGACCTGATCAAGATGGGGATTGCCGCCCTGGCAGGCCCTGTCCTGTATCACCGCCTGGGCCAGCTCCGGGAAAGCTCCCTCTGATCCGACCCCTTCTAACATTCCCCCATAAGAAACAGCAGGGACCGCCTGAGCGCAGTTCCTGCTGTTTCTCTTTTCATCTGATTTCTTCCGGATATTCCAGCTGCGCGGAAATATATGCTTCGTTTTTTTATATTCCATCCGGGCTCATACAAGCGTGTCAGTCCGGGATCCTCTCCGTGGTCAGCTCCGTCCAGCCCAGGATAAAGCCGGACCGGATGGCGATGTTCTGGGAGATGGTATGGGAGACAGCCGCCCCGTAGTAGGGGATACGGCCCATGGCCAGGATCTCATCTCGAAGAAGGCTGGTCAGAAGAACGCCAAGGCCCTGTCCCCGGGCCTCCTTCGTGACATCGATCCCGATCTGCCAGAATTCCGGCGAGTCCTCGCTGGCGCCTGCCATGGCCAGGATCTTTCCCTCCCGGAGGGCAGCGGCTCCGATCCTGTCCGGCGCTTCGGGGCAGAAGGAATAGGCGTTGGTGAACCTGTCGTCCCCCCGGAAGGCCTCGATCTCCTTATCCCGGAAGAGGCGGACCTCCAGTCCCCTCTCCCTGAGGACAGCCCCCGGGTCCGGTCCCGGCCGAAAGGATACATAGAAGGGATGGAGCATGCCGATCCGGAATCCATCCTCTTCGATCCGGTCTCCCAGCTCCCGCATGCGGGGCGGCTCCATGAACCAGGGCCCCGGCTCCTTCCCGAACCGGTCCCGGCACCAGGACACGATGTCCTCCCGCCCGGTCAGGAGGATCTTGCCCCGGACCGAAAGGGCCTTGAGATAACAGGGCTCCTGGGACCAGAACCTTCTTCTCCCCTCCAGAGGCCTGTATACATGGAACTGGTTGTCCTGGCCCTCCGCTTCCTCAGGGCTGCAGCAGCAGTCCAGGGCCAGCTGCCGGTAAAAGCGGCGCCGGTATTCTCTTTCCTCCCTGCTCTTTTCTCTTGCCATGACTGCCTCCTTTCAGGCCTTTCCGGCCAGGGTCGCCCAGAAGGTGGGCACGCCCCTTTCCCGGAGAAAGCCCTCGCTGTTGGTATCCTCATAGATATCCAGAAGCGTGAAGCCGGCTCTGAGCTGGCCGCCGATCTGGTCCTCGATGGTATGGGAGAACTGGACGCCGCAGTCCATCCGCATCAGGCTCTCCATCTGGTCAGGATCGGCCAGGGGATCAAAGGGAAGGCGTCCTGTGATCCTGGTCTCATCCTCTCCCTCAAAGAGGAAGTTGATGCCGTTGTCCAGGCCGGCCATGAGAAGGCCGCCCGGCCTGAGGACCCTGGCGCACTCCCGCCAGACATGGCCCACGTCCCGGATGTAGCAGTTGGAGACGGGATGGAAGATCAGGTCAAAGGACCCGTCCGGAAAGGGGAAGGGCTTTGTCATATCCGCCCGGACGATGTCGATGGAATAGCCCTCCCTCTCCGCCACCATGCGCTCGCTCTCCAGCTGTTTTTCCGAATAGTCCATGACCGTGCAGCGGGCTCCGGCCAGGGCAAAGACCGGCATCTGCTGGCCTCCTCCCGAGGCCAGCCCCAGGACAGCCCGGCCTGAGAGGGGCGGGAACCAGTCCCGGGGGACCGGCCTTGTGGGCGTCAGAAGGACCTCCCAGTCCCCCTGCCTGGCCCTCTGACAGGTCTCATGATCTACGGGCCTTCCCCATTCCCATCCCTCCTGTACCCATCTGTCGATCACGGAAGCGTTCAGATCCGTATACTCCATCATCTTCTTCCTCTCTTTTTCATCCGGGCATGGCCATCCATGCTCTCCATTTTCCTGAACGGTCAGGCCTGACGTTCCTCTTCCCTCTCTCCAGAAAAAATGCGCTGCCCGGAAGGATCTCTCCTCTCCCGGCAGCGCGCATCCGCCTTCAGACAATCCCCCGGGGAGAGACCTTACTTTCTGGTCACGCCGTCCCCGTAGATGGTGGTCCAGTCATCCTTCATGGAGATCGGGACCCAGTCGAACTCCTCACAGAGAGCGTACATCTTGTCGGCCTTCTCCTGGCTGCCGTTCTCCCTCTCGGTATCGTCGCAGCAGAGCATGAAGGCCAGGCTCTTGTAGGGGTTGTTGCTGGTGACGTACTCCGCCATGGAGGAATCTCCCGTGCTGTTGCCGAAGGACAGGACCGGCTGGGTACCGATCTCCTGGGCAATGACGGAGACCTTGTTCATCTTGAGATTCTTGATCAGGAAGTCGCCTCCCAGGATCAGCTCGTCGTCATCGTCGTAGACATACTGAAGGCCCTCGGTATCGCCCTGGTCCCTGGCGATGATGGTCTCATCAGACCCGATGACCTGTCTCATGGGAATATCCAGAGGAGAATCGTACACGATGCCGCGGACGATCAGACGGTCCGTGCCGCTGACGACATAGACGGTAAAGTCATTGGCCTGCAGGTATTCCACGATCTCCAGCATGGGCTCGTACCAGCCCTCGCCCCGGGCCATGCCTTCATAGCCGGGCATGGCGGTCTTTTTGAATTCCTGGACATAGTCGTTGAACTCCTTCAGGGTCATCCCGGCAAAGGAAGAGGCAATGCACTTGCCATGGTCCACTTCCAGGCCGGTGAAGGAGGCGCCGGTCTCGTTCTGCTCCACGATCTTTTGCGCGGTCTCCTTTTCGAAGTCGGAAGCCTTATCCACATAGTCGGGATCCTCCAGGACCCTGTGGACCAGGAGCATGTAGTCGAAGTAGTTGGGATCGGTCTCGCAGAAGAGGGTCCCGTCCAGGTCGAATACGGCGATCCTGTCCTCTTCGGGAATATAATCCGCGCTCCCTTCGTCTGTGACCGCTTCCATGTAGGCCGTCAGTTCCTGACGGGCCTCGGCGTCCTCAGACCAAAGGGTCAGGATATCCTCCGCCTTTACGGTTTCGGCAGGCTCCTCCGTCCCTGTCGCTTCAGCAGGTGTTTCAGCAGCTGCCGTTTCCGTGGCCGCTTCCCCGGCAGCCTCTGCCGCGGGCGCGGGCGAAGCTCCTTTTCCTCCTGCCGCTTTCGCGTAGAGAACACTGACCACTGCCAGCAGGCAGAGGGCCGCGATGGCTATGATCTTCCAAATGTTTGCCGAATCTGTTCTCTTTTCCATCTTATTCTTATTCCTCCTTTTCACTTGTTTTTGGCCCCTTCGGGCCTCTTGTCATTGTACCGTATCCGGGCAGCTTTTTCATCGTTTTGCCGCATATTATTCCGGACTGGGGCATCCCCGTCCCTGCGGAAGGAAAAATCAGAGGCCTTCTTCCGCATATGGACGGGGCCCCGCTTCCTGTGCTATACTCCGGCTAAGGAGCACAGGTCTCTCTGAGGCTCCATACAGAAAGGCAAGAATAGACACATGGAGAAGAGACGTCATTGATCTGTCACGCATGATTCACAGGATCTGGTAAGAAAAAGGCTGACACGGCCTTTTTGTTTGCGTGCGTACAGACATCTGACGGTCCCTGGTCCCCCTGCGTCCGGGAGGAGTCCCTCCCCTGCCGCCCTTCCAGGACCGCGCTTGTCTGCCGCAGGCAGATGAGTGCTTTTTTGTTTTGGAGAAAAACCTATGTCAGACAGAACCTCTCCCTCTCCTCTCTGGACCAGGGACTTTACGATTATTACCCTGGGAAGCGTGGTCTCCATGTTCGGGAACGCCATGTCCGGCTTTGCCATGAGCCTCATGGTCCTGGACATTTCGGACTCCACCCTCCTCTACGCCATCTACATCGCCATGTTCACCCTGCCCCAGCTGATCATGCCCATCTTTTCCGGGGCCCTCCTGGACCGGTTCTCCAGGAAAAAGACCATTTACTGCCTGGATTTTTTCTCGGCCTTCCTCTACTTCGTGATGGCGGCCGTCCTGCGCACCGGCTGGTTCTCCTTCCCGGTCTTTGCCCTCTGCTGCTTTCTCCTGGGATCCATCCAGTCCACCTACATGGTTGCCTATGAAAGCTTCTATCCCCTCCTGATCAGCGAGGGGAACTTCCAGAAGGCCTATTCCATCGCCTCCGTCCTGGAGACCCTGTCCGCCGTCATGGTCCCGGTCTCCACCTTCCTCTACGGCCTGGTCGGCATCGCTCCCCTTCTCTTTATCAACGGCATCTGCTTTCTGACCGCCGCCGTCATGGAGACCCGGATCGGGGCCAGGGAGACCTATATCGAGGACCAGAAAAGGACCCGGCGCAGGGACCAGGGCCCCATCCGGCAGATGCTGACCGACACCCGGGAAGGCTTTTTATACCTGGCGGCGGAAAAGGGCCTGCTGGCCATCGCCCTCTACTTTGCCTTTTCCGCCATATGCGGCGGGGTCTCCTCTGTCATTGTCCTTCCCTACTTCAAAAGGACCTTCGCGAACGGAGAATACTGGTTCATGTTCGTCATGGGCTTTTCCCTGGCCGGCAGGGCCATCGGAGGCCTGATCCACTACCGGATGAACATCCCGGCAGAATACCGCTACGGGATCGCCCTGGCCGTCTATGTCCTGATCTCCATCTGGGAGGGGATCTATCTCTTCTTCTCCTTCCCGGTCATGATGGTCCTGAACTTCCTGGTGGGGCTCGGAGGCGTGACCTCCTATACCATCCGGATCTCCGCCACCCAGTCCTATGTGCCGGACGAAAAGAAGGGCCGCTTCAACGGGGCCTTCAACATGCTCTCCACTCTGGGCGCCCTGGCCGGAGAGTTCGCGGCAGGAGTCATGACCCTCTTCCTGCCCGAGCGGATCGTCCTTCTGTCCGCCATGCTCCTGTGCGCCCTGGCCGCCCTGGTCTTTATCGGCGGCGGAAGGAAGCATGTGGCAGCCATCTACAACCGGAACAGCTGATCCTCTGATCCCCCGCTAAAAAGAGCAGTCCTCCAGGTCCCAAAAAGCCTGATGGACTGCTCTTTCCGCGCGGAACTCTCCTTTTCCGCTCCGGCCGCTCCGGCCATTCCAGCACATGGCCGACACCTTCCCCGCATATTTCCGCCTGCGCGGCCGTCTGTTCCTTATAAGAGATCTTA
>CAMOUD010000024.1 GCA_946626215.1 uncultured Lachnospiraceae bacterium | reverse complement strand
TCGGCGATCCGGGTATCCTGGTCGTCCTTGACTTCGATCTGGTAAAAGCAGGAGCCCCTGCCGTCCTTGATGACGTTGGCGGCGGCGATCAGGGTGGTCCCCTTCATGGTGCTGAGATAACTGATATGGGAGTCCAGGGTCACGGTCACCACAGGTCCGTCGAACTCATAGTTGGCGGCCACAGCGAAGGCAAAGTCCGCCATGGTGCTGTATACAGCCCCCATGACCTGGCCTACGGCGTTATAGTGTCTCTTGTCAGGCCGCAGGGTCACCACGCTGTGGCCGGGCTTGGCGTACAGGATCCGGATGCCGGTGGTGCCGGTGGCGTAGACATCCGCTTCAAAAAAATCTCTGACTTCCTCGATGGATTTCATGTTCATGTTCCTTTCCGGGCCTTCCTCCGCGGGAAACGCGGGAGCCCTCCGCTCAGATACGTGTCAGTATACCACAGCCTGCTCATGTTTGGGATAGTCTTGACCTTTTTCAGACAGATGCGTATGATGGAACAGGCGCGGGCCAAGGCCCGCATTGGTCTTGATTTCAAACACAGGAGGTCTTCCATATGAATGCACTGATCGTATTTCTCTTTTATTTTGCCTTTGGAGCCCTGACCGCTTATCTGGCCAAAAGAAAGGGACGGAATGTCATCGGCTGGTTCCTTTTCGGCATGCTTTTATTTCCCGTCGGCATCATCTGCGTCGTATTCGCGAAGGATCTGACAATGGAAAGGACGCCCGCGGCAGACGACTCTTTAAGAATCAATCCCGGCATTCCCGGATCCGATACGGCCGGAGCCGGAGGCGATGACCTGATGGGCCTTGTCAGGGACCTGGAAGGAGGCCTTGGGGGCACCGGGGCCGGCTCCGGGTCAGACTCCTCCTATATGCCGCCCGTTGAGGAACCTCTCTATACCGATCCCATTGAGGAGCAGATCGATTCCTATCATGAGCTCTACAAGGCCGGGATCCTGACCAGGGAAGAGTTCGAACAGAAGAAGGCCGCCCTCCTGGGATCCAGAGGCTGAGACAGGCAAAAGACGGAATTCACAGGGTTCTCCGGGGACCTGTTCCTGCTGATACCGGCAGGGCAGGTCCTTTTTCCGTGGAGAGAAGCCTGAGAGGAAGGCAGAGAAGAGGAGATTATTAGGGAAATGGCTGAATAAATAGGAGACAGCCTGGAAGAGCGCGGAGAGGACCAGGGAAAGAGAAAAAGGTTCCTGGGCAAATATGGGGACCAGCAGGGGACTCATATGGTAAAATAGATGAAGTACAGACTAAAGCGAAAGAGCTTTGTCCGGCTGCCTGATACCTCGGAAGGATGGCCCGGAGCCGGGCAGAAAGGCCAGCGATTATGTTTACGAGTGTTTTGAATATCTTCCTCTGCGTCCTCATGTTCGCCGCGGGCATCCTTCTTTTTTTCAGGCTGCGGGATATTGAAGGGAAGCTGGAGGAGGTCCTGGAGGCCTTTGACGGGATCAAATCCGTAGAAACAGAGGATTACAGGGAATATCTCCGGGACGACGGGAACCCCGTCATCCGCAAGGCCCGGGAGTCCGTGACCTATGACAGAAATAAGCTGGAGGACAACCGGGAGGCCTACAACAAGACCTACGCAGACTACGTGGCCTATACCCAGATGATCGCCATCTTTCCCCTGATGGGCATCCTGGGTACGGTCCTGGGCCTGGTCCTGCAGGCGGGCAGCAATGACATCAGCGATCTGGTAGCCAGTCTCGGCCTGGCTCTCTATACGACCCTGGTGGGCCTGGTGGCCGCCATTGTCCTCAAATTCTATGACGCCAGGTTCCTGGGCAGGAACATCAACCTGATCGATGCCGAATTTGCCCGGGCCGATGACGTGATCAGCAAGCAGCAGCTCCGTTATGAGATCCGGCAGGCCTTCCAGAAGGCTTCAGAAGGCGGTGGGGACCTATGAAGAGAAAGAATCCCGGCCCATCCAGCCAGAGCGGGGCCCCCATCGAACTGACGCCTCTTCTGGACGTCATCTTTATCTGTCTTTTTGTGGTCATCATCGGCTACGCCCAGGTGGCCGCCGCCGCGGACCGGCAGAGAGAAGAGGAGGTGGCGGCCCTGGAGGAGAAGGTGGCCCTGCTGGAAGCGGAATCCTTTGACCAGGAGGCGGCCATGAAGGCCTATGAGGACGCGGCCGCTGCCTATGAGGGGACCGTGATCGGATCCAGGGTCATGATCGTGACAGTCTCCTGTACCTATTCAAGCCATGACGCCCTGACCCGGCAGATCCGGATCATGACCTCTGATAAGGAGTTCGACCCCATCCAGATCCGTACCGGGTCTGAAAAGACCGGGTTTTCCCGTCTTTCCCGGCTGCTGGAGGACTATATCCTCTCCCATAAGGACCAGGTCGTGGTCCTGTCCCTGAATACGGATTCCATCCTGGTCCGGGACAAGGAGGCGGCGTCCGGGGTCCTGGAGGACCTGGCGGAGAAATATGACTATGTTTACTAAGATGCTCCCGGCCTTCCATCCCGCCCTCCTGCTGGCAGGCGCTCTCATGATCGCCCTTTCCCTTCTCCTGCGCCAGGCCAGGCGCTTTTTAAAGCACCGGCGCTGGCTGGACCAGGGGACCGGAACGGTCTTTGTCTGCGGCCTGGTCCTCTGCCTTCTGGCCTTCATGACAGGAACGGGCCTTGGTTTCGGCCAGGGAAACGGGATCGGAACAGGCTCGGGAACAGGACAGGAGGAGGCCTATGAGGGCCATACCAAGGCCGCTCCCGTCCTGACCACGGACGAAGAGGCGGCCGGAAGGGAAGACCTGATCCTGATCCGGGTCAGGGCCAGGAACATCTTTCTGGACGGGAGCCCCCAGAAGGACCAGGCTTCCCTGAGAAAGTCGCTGAAGGAGAAGGTTAAGGACGAGGCCGTGATCCGGCTCCAGGATGACTACGCCGATGACCAGACCTGGTCGGGCGTCCTTTCGGTCCTGAAGGACCTGGCCCTGTCCTATGAAGAAGAAAGGGTCCGGTAGGTGATTTCGTTTGGTCTACTTTACAGCTGATCTTCACTTTGGCCACCGGGGCATCCTTACCATGCAGGACCGTCCCTTTGGCAGCGTCGAAGAGATGGACAGGGTCCTTCTGGCAAACTATAACGCTGTGGTGGGAAATAGGGACCGGGTCTATATCCTGGGGGACATCTGCCACCACATGAGGGTGGACGCCGCGAACGAGCTCATCAGCCGGATGCACGGGGAAAAATACCTGCTGACCGGGAACCATGACAAGAAGTATGACCCGGCCCTCTTCGCGGAAATACGGGACTTTATGACCCTGTCCCTGGGAGGGACATACTTTGCCCTTATGCACTATCCCATGCTGTCCTGGCCCAAGAAGAACAGCGGCAGCATCCACCTGCATGGCCACATCCATGCCAGGGAGGATTATAATATTGCCAACAGGGAGGCCGGGATCCGCCGCTATGACGCGGGCGTGGACGCCAACGCCTATTATCCCGTATCCCTGAAAAGGATCCTGGATTTTTTCGGCGTGCAGGCCTGAAGGAATCAGCCGCGGGCCCTGAATGCGGTATACTATGACAGGACCATATGAGCCGGCCGCGGGCATAAGACACTGAGACAGACATTTTTGATCCCGAAAGGAAAGCGGTATCCGGACCAGGATCCCGCCGACCGGCCGGAAGGAGGAGATATACATATGAGCGATAAGAATGACAAGAGGAAAAGCGTCGCCGGCAGAGCGGCCGTTCCGGGCATAGTGGCGGTCCTGATCATCGCCCTCTTAGGGGGAGGCCGCGACAGGCTGAGCTCCTTCCTTCCCGGAGGCGGGGAGCCTGCTCAGGAGGCCCAGGATGTCGAGGAGACCGTGGTGGAGGCTTCTGAGGACAGGATCGGAGGAGACGTGACCCTCCGCCTGGATAAGACCAGTGTATACCTGAATGAGGAAGCCCTTGTCTATGAGGAAGGAAATCTGGAGGACCTCCAGAACGTGCTCAAGGAGCATCTGGAGGACCTTCTGGTGGACGATACGGTCCTGAGCTTCGACTATGACGACGGGGACTATAACACCTACCAGGCTGTCCAGGAGGTCCTGGAACAGATGGCGGTCGAGGCAGTCGAGATCCACCACTGACGGATGCGGTCCGATTCGGATCACGGAAGGAACACTATGATTATTTACAGAAAAGCAGACCATCTTGAACTGGAAAACGGTGTCGTCTGCCACCTGCTGGAGGAATATACCTGCCGGAAGAAGGCGGACGGGACATGTATTCTGACCAACTTCCGATACAGGGCGGCCGGAGGGACCCTGGACCAGGTCTTTACGGAGGAGGATCCCGGAAAGCCCATGCCCAGCTATCTGGCATCCTTTCCGGTCCAGACCCTGCAGGTGCCTGAAAGGCTGGAGGATATGCCGGTCACGGAGATCGCGAGAAAGGCCTTCTCGGGAGAGAGGCTGGCCGGGATCGTCCTTCTGCCTGAGACCCTGAAGAAGATCGGGGCCGGGGCCTTTTCCGACAATACGAACATGGTCTTTATCGCCATCCCGGATTCCGTGGACCAGATCGGTCCCTCCGCCTTTTCCGGCTGTTCGGCCATGACCAGCCTGAAGATGCCCAGGGGCCCCCTGGAGGTGGGCGCCTACGCCTTTTCCTACTGTGCCCAGCTGGCTGAGATCACCATGCCTGAGGAGATGGACTTCGTTCCCGCGGGCATGTTCGAGGGCTGCAGGAACCTGAGGGAGATCACCCTGCCTGCCGGCCTGACGGATATCGGCGATTCCGCCTTTTCCGGCTGCAGGGAACTGGCGGACGTCTTCCTGCCTGAAAGCCTCCGGATCATCCGTCAGAGGGCCTTTTCGGGCTGTGATGCCCTGACGGTCATCTCTTTGCCGGAGGGCCTGACGACCCTGGGTTCCGGGGCCTTTGAGAACTGCGACCGCCTGGTCCTGGTCTCCATTCCCGGCAGCGTCCGGGAGACAGGGGGCCGGATCTTCCGGGGATGTACAGGTCTTAAGGAGGTCCAGGCTCCTTCAGCCGGCTACCTCCAGTCCGTATTCTCCAAGGAGAAGAATCCGGAGCTGTTCCTGGAATCTCTCCGGTATCTGTACCGGTAAGCGGAGCATAAGGATCATACGGATCAAAGAAATGGATGGGCGGGCCCTTTTCAGGAGCCCGCTCTTTTCGCGTCCCATGACAGGGGATGGGCAGATATGGGCGGGAATTGAAAAGTTCCCCTGACTTTTGTATAATAAAGTCACAGGGAGGCGCGAAGGCGCCTTGTTCCCTGACCGGAAAGGAGGAAGCAAATGAATACCATCATTACCATCGGAAGGCAGTACGGTTCCGGCGGAAGAGCTGTCGGAATGAAGATCGCCGAGCACTACGGCATCAAGTTCTGGGACAACCAGCTCCTGGACAGGGTAGCCGGCGAATCCGGCTATGCCAGGGAGATCCTGGAAAAGCAGGATGAGCGGCCCACAAGTTCCTTCCTTTACAGCCTGGTCATGGACACCTATTCCTTCGGCTACGGCGGGGGCGGCATGTTCGACATGCCTCTTTCCCAGAAGATCTTTCTGGCCCAGTACGATGTCATCAAGGATATCGCCAAGGAGGGTCCCTGCGTATTCGTAGGCCGCTGCACCGATATCGCCCTGGAGGACTATCCCAACGTCTTCAACATCTTTATCCACGCCACGGATGATTTCAAGTGGGAGAGGATCCAGGCCAATCCGGACGCCTATCCGGCCTTCGCCTCCAGAGAAAAGGCCCTGGAATACTGCGCCAAGAAGGACAAGCAGCGCCAGTCCTATTATAACTACTATTCCTCCAAGAAGTGGGGCAGGGCCGATACCTACAACCTGACCGTGGATACCTCGATCCTCGGCATCGAGGGAACGGCCCATATGCTGATCGCGGCCATCGATGAGCTGGAGATCCAGAAGAGCAGACAGCAGAATGCCTGACTGAGCAGACGGCAGACGCGCCGCGGCAGGAAGAATCATTGGAACAGACTTACAGGAAAGACCCGAACGCTTTGTTCGGGTCTTTCCTGTAAGAGAAAGAGAGGATTCCATGAAGTACGGACATATGGAAGGAGTGGAAAGACCTGTCTCCAGGCTCATTTTCGGCTGCGCCGGCAAGGGCTTTCAGACCGGACAGCGGATGGATGATCTTCTGAACGCGGTCCTGGATACCGGGATCAATACGCTGGACACGGCCCGGGTCTACAAACAGAGCGAGGAGACCATCGGCAGGTGGCTGGAGGACTCCGGCAGGCGGGAGGAGGCCGTCCTTCTGACCAAGGGCTGCCATCCTTCCCATGAGGGAGAGGACCGGTTCACGGCCTCTGACCTGGTCAGCGACCTGGAACAATCGTTCGAACTTCTCCGGACGGACTATATCGATATCTACCTCCTGCACAGGGACTATCCGGATATGGACTTTATGCCCATCCTGGAGGTCCTGAACGAGTACCATAAGAAGGGAAGGATCGGGGCCTTCGGAGGCTCCAACTGGACCCACGAAAGGATCGAAGCCGTGAACCGGGCCGCCGAGGCAGCCGGCATGCGGGGATTTACTGTATCCAGTCCCCATTTCGGACTGGCTGACCAGGTGAAGGACCCCTACGGCGGGAAAAGAGGCTGCGTGACCCTGACAGGAGAAGGGAATCAGGAAGCCAGAGACTGGTACCGGAGGACAGGGATGCCGGTGGCTGCCTACGCCAGCCTGGCAGGCGGGCTCTTTTCCGGGAAGGTCCGGGGAGAGGAGCCGGAAAGGGCGCCGGAAGCCATGAACCGGTACGCCCTCCATGGCTACGCCTATCCCGTCAACTTCGAGCGTCTGAAACGCTGCGAGATTCTGGCGAAAAGAAAGGGATGCACGGTCGCCCAGCTGGCCACGGCCTGGATGCTGGTCCAGGGCATGGACGTGTATCCAATCATCGGGACCTCCAGACCGGAAAGCCTTTCCGAAAACATCGGAGCCCTGGAAGTGAAAGTTTCGGAAGAAGAATCCAGATTCTTGAAAAATGGCTGAAATAAGCCAAAAAACGGCACTGCCTGGCCGAAAACGGTGGGGCAGTGCCATATTTGGGGACACCAATCTATTCGCTAAATACAGGTTTTACGAATAGATAAGGGGTATAGGAAGAGGACCGGGGCCCTTTTTTTCATGAATCAGGGGTTCCCGGATCAGTTTTCCTTCTGCAGTTTTTCTTCAATATAGAGATCGATCCGCGCGATCCTGTCTTCAAAATTTCTCATACGGAGGCTGATCAGTTCAGGCTCACAGAAGGTCTCGATCAGCTTCCATCCTGCCGTATACAGGATCATCCGCATGGCAAAGGCGTCGCCGTCCCGGTACTTTTCCAGGTCCCTTCTTCTCTGATCCGTCTGGACAAGGGCAGCGGCAGAATCCGGGATCATGACCTGAGGAAAAGCCCTGGTCCTGTCTTTCAGAGATCCGGCCAGGGGCGTCGGATCCGTTCGCAGCAGCCTTCCCAGGACCAGGGCGGCCTGATCGGACCGGTCCGACGGGACCAGGGGCTTCAGATAGTCCAGAAGGTCTTCCAGGAGCTTCTCCCTGTTGGAACATGATTCACTGAACCGGATCCCCATTTCTTTCTCCAGGGTTTCCGCCCTGTCGGACAGGTCCCGATAATGCTCAAACAAACGTTCGGCATAGGTTTCCCTCCTGCGCAGCAGGGCTGCATGGAGCTCCTGACAGAGGAGGCACATGTCCTCCGCTTTGGGATCCCCCCTCCGGGCAAAGCGGGAATAGAGCTTGATGGCCTTGTCAGAATACCATGTCCCGACCAGATCGACCTCATCGGAAAGGACTCTGTAGCAGGCTGCCGCCATTCTTTTGGCAGCCAGCTCCTGGCTGTGTCCGCTGCCCGCGCCGGCATGACAGGCTTTTCTGCACCTTAAATAAAAGATCATGTGCCATTTCCTGGCGGAGGCAGGGAGGCGCGTCAGATGGCAGCAGTCCCCGAGGATCTTATAGACCTGGAGGATGTCCTCATCCTCGAGAGGGGGCCTGTCCCCCTTATCTCCCGCTTCGCGGATCATGCGGTCCAGGTCCAGGAGATGGTCCCTGGCAGCCTGGAATTCCTTGAGCCTGACGCAGGCAAGAGCCGCGGACAGATGGAGGGAGGCATAGGCTGCCCGGGCTTCCTGCGTGTTCTTAAGGCCGGCCCATTCCTTTCCGTATCCGCAGCCTTTTTCGAGCCATTCCAGGGCCCGGACCGGGGCTTCGGCCAGGTAGGCAAGGCTTCCAAGACGCCTGCAGATCCCGGCCTTAATGCTGAGGGCCGCAGGCCAGGACATGTTTCCCCCGGGGATCCGGGAGGCCGTCTCCCAGCTTCTCATGAACCAGGTGTTGGCTTCCAGATACTGATGCCGGTCCTGGGCGATCAGGCCAAGACCCTCCATGGCCCTGCAGCAGATCAGCCTGTAAGGGTCCGCCTGTTCCTGCCCGAAGATCTCCAGGGCTTTCCGGAAGGAGGCGGCGGCCTGGTCAGGTCTTCCCATCTGCCTGGCAGCCTGGCCCAGCAGGATCAGGCTGTCTCCATAATCCGGGAAATTGCTGGGAAGGACCGGTTCATGCAGGATCTCCGAGTAGATGGCAGAGGCCTGGCGAAGATACTCCAGGGCATCCTGATGGTTTTCCATCCGGATACAGGCATCCGCCAGGTGATTCAGGGCCCTTGCTGAAAAGACCAGGCGGCGGGAAGGCCTTCCCCTGTCCGGGAGCCCGAGGGCCGCAGACAGCATTGCCCTGAAGCTCTCGCAGGCTTCTGAAAAACGAAGGTCTTCCATCAGAAGGAGGCCTTCTTTTTCATATGTTCCATACTGGTCCAGCAGGACCCGCTCTTCCGGGTTTCCGTCTGTCATAAGTCTTTCCTTTAAAAAATGACCAAACTGGTCGATAAATAGTGATACTTGAGGAGAAAATTGACTGACTGGGTCGGTTATTATTCCATACCCATCTCTTTGGAGTCCAGGACCACGGTAAAGGGCCCGTCGTTCACCAGGGAGATCTGCATATAGGCGCCAAAGCTCCCGGTCTGGACCTCCGGGAAGGTCTCCCGGCACCTTTCCACGATATAGTTGTAGAGGTCTTCTGCCTCCTGAGGGCTGCCGGCATGGATAAAGGAAGGCCGGTTCCCCTTCCTGCAGTCCGCGTAGAGGGTGAACTGGGATACCAGAAGGAGGTTTCCGCCTACGCTCCGGATATCCAGGTTGGTCTTGCCGTTTTCGTCCATGAAGATCCGGAGCTTGATCATCTTGGCGATCAGCTTGTCGGCGATCTGCCTGGTATCGGTATCACAGATCCCGATCAGGACCATGAAGCCGGGCCCGATCCTGCCCAGGACCTGGCCGTTCTCACTGACGGATGCCTCTGATACGCGCTGAATCACGAATTTCATACTGTTTTCCTTTCTTTTGCCGGGACCAGAAGGCCGAACGCTCTGTTCGATTCTGTAAAAGACTGCCCGAACAGGCCCCTTCAGGCTTCCTGCCCCTGCTGAACTAAATCAGATGTCCCGCGCGGACCCCTTAGGACCAATCGAACACTTTGTTCGAACGGTTCCAGGGACAGCCCTGCTGAGCCGGGATCAACCATAACCATAGCACAGGAGGCTCAAAAAGGGAAATGTCCGGGCGCCCAGAGGAATCAAACACTTTGTTCGGGTCATGATTTCGAGGCGCTAGGTCCCGGGAATACCGGCCCAGACCCTCAGATCCTGCTGAGAACGCTTTGCAGGCAGGCTTTTCAGGGACCCGAACACTTTGTTCGATGCATGTTTTTGATGCTTCGGGTCCGGGTAAGACTGGAAAAACCGCTCCGGAAACTGCCGGGAATACCCTGTAAATCTGTTTTCAGGAATCCGAACGCTATGTTCGATTCGGATGGAAGAGGCGGACCGGGGAAAAGGACAGGACACAGAAGGGCCCCGGACAGGCCGCGCTTTTGCGGTCTGTCCGGGGCTTTGGGTCAGGGGCGGGCTCCTCTTCTCTTCTGCCGCCGTCTGTTCGATTTCTGTTCGATGGATGGTCCTGCGGGATCAGAAGCTGCCTCCCAGGTTGTCGAAGGTATCGATCACGACCACACAGTCCTCGGTGACCTTCTGCATGATCTGCTTCATGAGATATTCAGGAACAGCCACGCATCCGCCTGTATAGGGCTTGAGGGGGCCCAGGCAGTGGAGGAAGATGGCAGAGCCTCTTCCGGGCGTTCCGTCCTCATTAAAGCTGATGTTCAGGCAGTACTGGTACTCATAATCATAATCCACGATGTGTTCGCTGTCGTCCATGGCCAGGTCGGGATAGTCCTTGATGCTGACCATAGTATTGTAGGCACGGTCGGGATCGCCGGACCAGTAGGTGTCATCATCCACCTGTACGTAGTCCAGCTTGCAGCCGGGATCCTTCGCGATGCCGAAGGCCTTGTTGAAGTGATAGACACCTACAGGGGTCTGTCCGCATCCTTCCTTATGGTCTTCATCCAGGCAGAGACCGTTCTTGCCGACATAGCCGGGGGTGGACAGGATCTGCTTCCAGTTTCCGTCCTTGTCCTTCTGGTGCATGGAAATGGTGGCGGTGGTCTTGTCCATGCCCATACCGGCCACGATAAAGAGCTGCTGGGCATCCTGGGCTTCCGGCAGAGCTTTCACCCAATCGGGAGAATCCTGTTCCGCCTGCCTGGAAGCGTAAAGGTCTGTGGTCCCGGAGGAACAGGCGGTCATCAGGCCCGCGGTCAGGACCAGGGCTGCCAGAACTGCAATGATTCGTTTCATGTTCGTCTCCTTTACTGATGGCTTTTTCCGTGTGCGATGCTGCTTCTCATGATAAAACAGGGACGGCGCTGTCCGGCACCGCCCCTGTCTTATACAGGCGCATTCCTTATTGATGCGCTTTGCTTTCTTACTTGAGAGTCAGGGGAGCATCCGCGGCGCCTTCTTCGATCTTCATGATCTCGCCGTAGACGGTCTCGTACTCTTTCATGTGATCCTCGTTCTCGATGTCAGCCTGGACATCGGAAGGATACTCGGCGACGATGAGCTTGCCGCCGGCCTCGCCTACATCACTGTAGTGAGGAATGCCCTCATGGTCGGTATCAGCGGGATCCAGAGCGACCAGGGTCATCAGATGGCCGCCGCAGTTGTTTTCCTTGGCCGCAATGTTGTAGAAGCTGATAGAGCCGTCTTCGTTGATCTCATAGGTCCAGGTCTCAGGCAGGGGAAGGGTCAGGGTGAAGTAGTCGGTCTCGATGGTCCGGCTGTCCTCGGTCTCGGTCTCGGTCAGGCCGGCAGCGAGATCGAAATCACCTTCGATGACGTCTTCCTCGGTCTCAACAGCTTCTTCATCCTCTTCGGTCTCAGCGGGTTCCTCGGCAGGAGCAGCCTGGGAAGAACCGCAGGCGGTCATCATGGCTAGTACCATGGATGATGCCAGGAGCAGGCTTACGATGGTTCTGTACTTTTTCATATTTTTTCCTCCTTCAGAAAAAATCTATGCGTTATTTGTACGCATTTCCAATCCGATTATTGTCCCGCTTCCAGGGTTTGTCAACACGTTAACAATATTCCTGGGAGATAGGAAAAGAATGTCAGAACCGGGACTGGTTTCAGTTCCCGGGCAGGAAAAAAAGGCAGAATCGAACGCTTTGTTCGATTCTGCCCGCAGCCTTGTCAGAAGGAGGTCCTATACCCGAAAAAAACGGTCTTTCAGGCCTCAGGATCTGCCTGTTCCGCTTCTTCTCCGGAAGGAGCGCTGTCGGCGCTGTCCTCTTCTTCCTCTTCCTGCTTCCTGAAGGTCTCCCGGATGTTCATGCTCAAGGGAGACCGGTTCTTCCTTGTATTGAAGCGTCCTTCCGTGGCATCCTCCATGTCCACCAGCCGGCCCTTTTCCATGTAGGCGGCCCGGGTATAGTCCCAGGCATTGACGGGCAGGCCCTTGCGGCGGAGCAGGTGGTTGATCAGACGGACCCCTGCCCGGAAAAAGACGGCAAAGAGAGGGGCGCCCAGGATCATGCCGGGGATCCCGAAGAGGCCTCCGAACAGGAGGATGGAAAAGAGGACCCAGAAGCTGGACAGGCCGGTGGAATAGCCCAGGATCTTGGGGCCCAGGATATTGCCGTCGAACTGCTGGAGGATGACTACGAAGATCAGGAACTTGAGGGCCTCCAGGGGATCGATGATCAGGATGAAGAAGACCCCGATGAAGCCTCCGATATAGGGACCGAAGACGGGGATGATGTTGGTGACGCCCACCATGACGGAGACCAGGCCGGCGTAGGGGGTCCCCATGATCCTGGTCACGACATAGCAGATCAGTCCGATGATGGTGGAGTCGATGAGCTTGCCTACCAGAAAGCCGCTGAAGGTAAAGTGGATATGGCGGATCTCGGAAAGGATCTCGTTGGCGGTGTTCTCATGGAAAAGGGCGTAGATCAGCTTCTTTCCCTGGCCCTGGAAGGTCTCCTTGGAATACAGCAGGTAGATGGAGACGATCAGGCCGATGAAGAGGTTCAGGAGGGTCGCGATAAAGCCGGACACATAGTTGGTCACCCTATGGAGGATCCGGGTCATGTTGGGCATGACCGTATTGTTCAGGTAGTTCATGATTTCCAGGGACAGCTTGTTGAACTCGACCTGGAGCTGATGGATGGTCTCATTATAGGGATTGTCCGCGCTCTGGAGACTGGTGATCCAGACATTGACGTTGTTGACATAGGTGGGAACACTGCGGATCAGCCTGGCCACAGACCGGAAAAGCTGGGGGATACAGATCAGAAGGAGGGCGGTCAGGACCAGAAGAAAGACGATGACCGAGATGGTCAGTGACAGGGTGCGGACCTGTTTCCGGGTCTTTTCTCTGCCGGGTTCCATGATCCGGACCCCTCTGGCTGCCAGAAAAGGCCCGATGAGGGCTTCCTCCAGGAAATTGACCAGGGGATTGAGGATGTAGGCGATGATGACGCCGTAGACCACGGCGCTCATGATCCGGAGGATCCTTCTTACAAAGGCAAGGAACACTCCGCTGTGGAACATAAAGGAATAGACCACTGCGCAGGCCACGAAGAGAAGAAAGAGGGTCACTCCCCAGGTGATCTGGTTTTTATCCGGTTTCAGCTTCATGGTACTCTCCTCCGGCCGGGAAAACAGGACGCGGCCCGTCGAATGGGGATGGATGTTCCTATAATAAGTATACCACAGACCATTTGGCCTCGAAGGGATCCTGTGGTAAAATTCTAAAGATGAAGCGGGCCCGAACAGAGTGTTCGGTCTGTGGTTTCAGGCCCGGGAGGTCCAAAGA
Source organism: uncultured Lachnospiraceae bacterium (assembly GCA_946626215.1). Taxonomy (GTDB): domain Bacteria; phylum Bacillota; class Clostridia; order Lachnospirales; family Lachnospiraceae; genus CAG-791. The sequence continues at coordinate 6,880 of CAMOUD010000024.1, read as the reverse complement.
TGCAGTATCGCGGCAAAGCGCCCACCAACTATCATGAGGAGCAGGACATTGACAATACCCTGAAGATGCGGGAGATCCTCGGAGAGCTTCCCCGTTTCTGCAGGCAGTATTTCCGCGCCATTGAGCAGACGGCCTCCTCCAGGACCTGCCTGGGATACGCCTATGACCTCAGGACCTTTTTTGAGTTCCTGAAGGAGTACAATCCCTCCCTTTCCCGGAAAAAGATCTCTGAATTTCCGGTCTCCATCCTGGAGCAGATCGGCCGGGAGGACATCGAGGAATACCTGGACTTCCTCTCCTACTATGAAAAGGACGGCAGGATCTATACCAACGGAGACCTGGCCAAGGCCCGGAAGCTCTCCGCCCTGCGGAGCCTCTTCCAGTACTACTATAAGAGCGAGATCATTTCCCGGGACGTGACGGCCCTGGTCCAGATGCCCAAAAGAAGGGAGAAGCCCATCATCCGCCTGGACGGGGAGGAAATGCGGCAGCTCCTGGAGATGGCGGAGGACGGGACCGGCCTGACAGGACGGGAGCTGGCCTTCCACAGAAAGACAAAGGTCCGGGACGTGGCCATCCTGACCCTCCTTCTGGGGACCGGGATCCGGGTCTCGGAATGCGTGGGGCTGGATATCCGGGATATCAATTTCCGGGAAGGGGCGGTCAAGGTCCACCGCAAGGGCGGCTACGACTCCATAGTCTATTTCGGAGAGGAGGTCTCCGACGCCCTGACCGATTATGTCAATGAAAGAAAGGGCATCATGGCGGCCGAAGGGCATGAAAAGGCCCTCTTTCTCTCCATCCAGAACCGGAGGATCACGGTCCGGGCTGTGGAAAAGCTGGTCAAAAAGTACGCTTCCCGGGTGACCTCCCTGAAGAAGATCACGCCCCACAAGCTGAGGTCCTCCTACGGGACTGCTCTTTACAGGGCTACGGGAGACATTTATCTGGTAGCGGATGTCCTGGGCCACAGGGACGTCAATACCACCAGGCGCCACTACGCCGCCATTGAGGAGGACAGGCGTAAATCCGCCGCGGACGCAGTCCATCTCAAGGGAGACGGGGAGGAAAGCGGGGAATAAGCATACGAACGGAAAAGAATTAGGATCCGGAAGACGCGGGAGGGGACATGCTGCCCCTGACCCGCGTCCTTTTTCTGTCTGAAGAGGACCTTTCATCCCGGGACCCGGCACAGGACCGAAAACAGGCCCTGAAATGGCAGGAAAACGGCGGAAAAATCACGTATTTCTTAACATTCCGTTTACAATTATGTTATACTTAATATACGTATGCAATCTGATAACAGGAGGAATACCAACATGGATGAAGAGCGTACCAGATCCGCAGGCTTTACGACGGAAGAAGATCTGCCCGCGGAACAATATGCGCCCTCTTATTTTCTTTACGTGCTCAGGTCCTCGGCCAAGTGGCTGGCCTTCGGGATCTTTACGGGCCTGGTAGTCGGCACCATCGCCTCAGTCTTTGCTTTTCTGATCGATAAGGCCAACGCCCTCAGGGCGGCCTATCCCCAGATCCTGTTCGGCCTTCCTCTGGCAGGCTGCCTGATCATTTTCCTTTACCATTTCATGGGCAGGCGGGAGGACAGAGGCACCAACCAGGTCCTGGAATCCATCCGGGAGGGAAAGAACCTTCCCATTACCATGGCGCCCACGATCTTTATCGCGACTGTCGTCACCCACCTGTTCGGCGGCTCTGCCGGCCGGGAGGGGGCCTGCCTCCAGATCGGCGGCAGCATTGCCTCCTACCTGGGACGGGTGCTCCATTTCCGCAAATCCGAACGGCGCAGGATCATCATGACCGGCATGAGCGCCGCCTTTGCCGCTGTCTTCGGGACTCCCATGGCGGCAGCGGTCCTGTCCATGGAGATCTCCACGGTTGGCACCATGTATTATTCCTCTCTGGTCCCCTGTGTGGCAGCGGCCCTTACGGCCCGGTTCGTAGCCGCCATCTTCGGGCTGGCTCCGGAGGCCTTCATCCTCAAGGACGCGGCCCTGAACGGGATCAGGCCCCTGGCCTTTACCCTGATCCTGGCTCTTCTGTGCGCCCTCGCCTCCATCCTCTTCTGCCTGGTCATGAGCCGGACGGAATGGGCCATGGACAAGTTCATCCGCAACGAATATGTCCGGATCGTCCTGGCGGGCGTCCTGGTCGTGATCCTGACCCTGGTGGTCGGCAGCCAGACCTACAACGGGTCAGGTGCCGGCATCATCGCCCTCTGCATGGAGGGAGCCGGGGTCCCCTTCTACGCCTTCCTGCTGAAGATGGTCTTTACGGCCCTCAGCCTGGGCGGCGGCTATAAGGGAGGCGAGATCATCCCCTCCCTGTCCATCGGAGCCGCTCTCGGCTTTACCTTTGGAAGCCTTGTCGGCATGGATCCTGCCCTTTGCGCCGCCATCGGCATGTGCGGCCTTTTTTGTTCCGTCAGCAACTGCCCCATTACCGCCCTTCTCCTTTCCTTTGAGATGTTCGGCTATGAGGCCATGCCCTTTTTCCTGATCACCGCAGCCCTTACCTACATGTTCTCCGGCAATTACGGGCTCTACCACAGCCAGAGGATCCGGTTCTCCAAGTACGCGCCCGGAGAGATCAACCGCAACTCCCACCATTGAGGAACAAAGGTCCCTCGGACCTGTTTCCCGAGTAACGCAAGAGGAACTGTTATGCGCAGAAAACAAGGCTTATTTACCAGATATGCCGCCCTGGCCATGGCCGGGATCCTGGCCCTTTCTTCCCCTGTCCTGGCAGCGGAGGGAGACCTTCCCGCTGAGGCCGGCACACAGACAGAGTCGCTGCCGGAGACCATTTCGGACACTGAAGACCAGGATGTCCAGGACCAGGAGCCTGCCGCCGAACCCGCAGCAACGGGGGAAGAAAAGGAAGAGACTCCTGCTTCTCCCGATCCGGATCCGCTGCCGGAAACACCGGATGACCAGACGGTCCTGGACGAGAATACGGATGAGACGGCCGACGAAGATCCGGCCGCGGCCCTGGACGAGGAGGAAGGGGACCCGGAAGGCGATGACCTGACAGACCCGGAAGACCCGGATACTCCTGAAGATCCCGCCCTTTCCGGCCTTCTGACCGGAGACGACGCCTTCAGCTATACGGATTCCTCCATGTCCCTCTATTATGATGACAGAGTGGACATTGACAGCACCTGGAAAGGATACGTGGTCCTGGAGGTCAGGGATGAAGAGGTCACCTCCTATAAGGTGGAAAAAGGGGCCGTATCCTCTGAGAAGGACGAGCATATCCTGGAGCTGACAGACAATGACAGGAAGCTGCGCGCCTCCGGCACGGGCACCGGCTGCCTGATCCTGGTCGCGGCGGATGACCTGGAGGATGCTGAAAAACTCATGAACGGTGCCGGCCTGAAGATCGGTCCCGGACGGGCGGGCGACGACGCGCCGGACCCTGTCCTCGATCCTGTCCCTGATCCTGCCGGATCCGGAGATCCCGGTCCCGGCGGCGCGGCATCCCTCTCCGATCAGGATTCCGATGAAAGCGGTCAGCAGACTCTTTCCGGGGATGACCGGAATGACGCGCAGGACCCCTCGGCAGTGACCGGGGATGAAACAGGCGATCCCGGTCCGGTCCAGCCAGATGACCCCCAGGCCCCCGACGAGCCCGATGTTCCCCAGGTCCCGGTCTCCGAGGAAGGGGTCATCATCGAGCGTGATCAGCCCATTCCCGCCCTCCGCGTCGATACCCTTGTCCAGAGGGCCAATCTCTCCGTGATTTATCTCCTGGGCCAGTCCAATATGGAAGGCCATTCCACGGATTCCAGGACCTTCATGGGAAAGGATTCCGTCGTCTGCGAAGAGGGCCAGGTCTATTCCACCTATGTGCCTGCTTGGTCGTCTTTCTCAAAGATGGTCTCCGGCATCAGCCAGACCGGATATATGCAGGGAGCCAATCCCATCAGCTTCGTTGCCGAGTCCCTGACCTCGGATAAATCCGTAACGGGGAATTCTCTGGCTTATCCCCTGAACCAGCTCTCCGCCTCCAGGCCCGGCAAGGGCGGCATGGACGGGGCGCTGGCCTGGAAATGGAACAGGCTGACCGGCGACAAGGTATGGATCTCCAACCTGGCCGTAGGCTCCACCTATGTAAATGACTGGACCAGCGGCGGCACCTATTTCAAGAAGGTCCTGCCTGCCATGGCGGCTCTCAGGAAGGTGGCCGAGGCAGAAAGAGATTCCGGCCATTTCAAGCTCCACTACAGGCTCTCCTTCTGGATGCAGGGCGAGTTCGACTCCATCAAGGGGACCTCCTTTGATTCCTATCTGGCAAGCTTCAAGAAGATGTACGGCGCCATGCAGCCGGCTCTGGGCTTTGGCCATATGGGCATCATCACCACCCGCTACTGCAAGACCAAGAACTACGCGAACGCCAAAGACATGGTCCTGGACGGAGTCCGCAGGGCCCAGTACTACATCGGCTGGAACTATTCCGAGTTCAAATATGCCCATGTGGTCAGCGATATCAATGAGCAGTGGGTCAGCGACAAATCCATCCAGACCTATTATTCGAATACGTACGGAGGAAAATTCTCCTATCCGCTTCGGGGATCGGCTTCCCTCAAGTCCAACCCCACTAAGATCAGCCAGGTCCACAGCACCCTCCACTACACGCAGGCAGGCCATAATGAGAACGGCATTTCCGCCGCCCAGGGCATGTTCGATGTGGTGACAGGGGCGACCGGATCCTCCTCCTATAAGGTGGGCTCCTGGTTCCGTTCCTCTTCCGGCGGTTCCGTCAGCACCGTCAGCGGCGACTATTATACCAAGCCCTCGGCCTGGATCGGGACCTGGAAGTCCGCAGGCCTCAGAAGGGTGGCCTTCAAGGGTACCGGCGTCAGCTACAATACCAAGACCGGCAAGATCACCTTTACGGCTCCCAAGAACACCAAGCTGATCGCCTATGATACGGTGACCGGCAAGAACCTGACCACCCTGACCGTCAACTTCAACGGCATCTGGGTGAACGGAAAGAAGGTCTACTGCTACAAGAACGGGTCCATGAAGAAGGGCTGGCAGACCGTGGACAGCAGGAAGTACTACTTCAAGGCCAACGGACAGGCTGCCCTGGGCTTTTACAAGGTGGGCAAAAAGAAGTACTACTTCTTCCCTTCCGGGAACAGCTCCCACAGGATCGGCGAAATGGCCAAGGGCTGGCAGACCATCAGCAAGAAGAAGTATTACTTCAAGTCAGACGGGTCCATGGCCACAGGCAGGGTCAAGATCGGCAAGAAGTACTATACCTTCAGATCCAACGGACAGCTCAAAAAATAAAAAAGACGGCAGACAAAACAAAAAAACACCCGGCTGTAAGCTTGCCTGAAGCTGACAGCAGGGTGCTGTTATGTCGATTTAAAAAGAAAAATCACCTGTAATAGGGAACGATCAGGCGGTCGCCGGGACGGACGTCAATCAGCTCTCCCTCCGTGTACTCGAAGTGATTGATGGCGCAGACCTCTTTGATATAGGAATCCACATCCTTGTAATGGACGCTGTCCCTGTAGGTCTCCAGGATGGTATAGATGTTCTCACCGTAGGCCACGGAGATGGACTCATAATATTTGGAGGTGGTATCTGCCGGCTCCTGGGCCCTGACGGTATGACTGGTGAATAAGAGGGCGCCCATCAGGATGATCAGGGTGGTGGTGATCAGGAAGAGCCTTCTGAGGGCCATGGCTCTTCTGCGCATCTGCAGGCGGGTCCTGGCAGAGACTTTGCGGGAGCTTTCCCGCTTTGTTCCGGCCTGGGGCCTGGAAGCCCTGCGGCTGTTCTTTTCAGTCCTGACAGCAGTCTTTCCTGCTTCCTTGGCGGGAGCCTTGGGAGCTGTGACCAGATGGGAGGCTCCGAAGCCTCTGGATGCTGCCTGGCCAGTATAGGTCATAAAGGGAATTACATGGATGCTGTCAGTCATGGTCTGTATCCTCCTGAAAATGCTCTTGAACCTGCAGTAGACGGAAAAATCGAACAAAATATCAGAACAGACAGTTGGAACGGCTGTTCTGTATGTTTGTATTATACCGAACGTGTATTTGTGAGTCAAGGATTTATCGAACATTTTTTCGGAAATTATGTTTGATTTTTCTTCCTTCTTTGCTATAATGAAATAGAAGCAAACATCCGGTCTGTTACAGCGCCTCAGGAAAGGCCGGTTGATTCAGGATATAAATAAGTCAGGAGGTTCTATCATGGCAAAAGGACGCATTTCTGCCAAACAGCAGCAGATTCTGGATTATATCAAGGAGATTACCCTGCAGAGGGGCTATCCGCCGTCAGTACGCGAGATCTGCGCGGCAGTGAATCTGAAATCCACTTCATCGGTCCATTCCCATCTGGAGACCCTGGAAAAGAACGGCTTTATCCGCAGGGATCCCACCAAGCCCCGTGCCATTGAGATCTGCGATGACAACTTTCAGATGATCCGTACAGAGATGTCTTCTCTCCCGGTCGTGGGACAGGTGGCTGCCGGCCTCCCAATCCTCGCTGAAGAGAACATCCAGTCCTATTTCCCCATCCCCTCGGAGATCTGTCCTCCCGGTGAGAGCTTTGCCCTGACCGTTCGCGGGGAATCCATGATCAACATCGGCATCATGGACGGCGATACGATTTTTGTGAACAGCTGCAATTCCTGCTCCAACGGAGACGTCGTAGTCGCCCTGGTCGGGGAAGAAGCCACCGTCAAGACCTTTTATAAGGAGGACGGACATATCCGCCTGCAGCCTGAAAATGACAACATGGATCCCATTATCGTCGATGACTGCGCCGTTCTCGGCAAGGTATTCGGCGTCTTCCGCCGTATGTGATTCTGGCTCCTGACAAGCATACAGATCATACAGATATAC
>CAMOUD010000023.1 GCA_946626215.1 uncultured Lachnospiraceae bacterium | reverse complement strand
GAAGGGTTAGGGCCTTTAGCAAGCCCCGCACCCTTTAGGGTCGGGGTAATTGACAATGATTACCTCTTTCTGATCGTATGATCGACAGGATTTCCTGTCCGTGAAGTCAGAATCTGAGCGCATAAAAAAAACGGGGGCTTTCCGAAGAGCTCCCGGGCAAACGACCCTGTTCCGGCACCGCTTTACAGCGGGGCTTCAGGGGTACGGCGCAAAGCGCGGCAAGGCGCCTGGCCATGGAAAACTGCCCGGGAGATCCGCATTCGGCTGCGACACATGATGCTGCTGGGGAAAGTGAATGCTTTGTACACGGCGACCTGCTCCTTTCGTGAATGGGCTGCTCAAATTCGATGCCGCTACTATACCCCTATTATCCTAGTAAGTCAATAGGAAAAATAGGAAAAAATAAAACAAGAGAATGGACAGGGCCGGGAAGGAGACGGCGGCCCGGGTCCGGAATACGGGAATGGTCCATTGATTCACATGGAATTATCACGGAATACTTAACGCAAAACTGGACATTTTCAAGGCAGAATGATAATCTGTATTTGAGAAAAATATCTTTGTTTCGCAGAAAAGTTTGGAAAAACGGTTATTTTCAAAACTGGCCGGCAGAGAAATGAATCGGCACCAGAGTCAGGCATCAGATTCCGGGTGAAAGCACGGACAGGAGGAAAACGGGGGAAGAAGGATGGGACAGAAGCAGCGCATGGACATGATCCGGAAACGGCTCATGCGGGATAAAAAGGTAGTGGTCGGCGAGCTGAGCCGGGAATGCGGGGTCACGGAGGAGACCATCCGGCGGGACCTGGACAGGCTGGTGGCGGAGGGCATTGCCGCCAGGACCTACGGGGGCGCCGTTCTGAGGATCGAGGATGATTCCGAAAGCGTGGACTATGTCCGCCGGTCCAGGACCCATACCGAGGAAAAGGAAAAGATCGCTTCCCTGGCCGCGGACCTGATCCCGGACGGGGTCTCCATCGCGGCGGATTCCTCCACCACGGTCTTTGAGGTGATCCAGAAGCTCAGGGACCGGGAGAAGATCACGGTCCTGACCTATTCGGCCAGGATCATCCGGGAGCACTTCGAGACCGGGATGACCATCATAGCCACCGGCGGGTCCCTGGACAGGAACACCTGCTCCATGCAGGGAGCCATCGCCAAGAAGACCCTGGGATCCTACAACACGGACATTGCCCTCATCAGCTGCAAGGCCCTGGGGACCGACGGCAGCATCTATGATTCCCATGAGGAAGAGAACGAACTGAAAAAGATCATGATCGAGCGGAGCGCCAGGGTCTTCCTCCTGGCGGACCACTTCAAGTTCGGAAAGACCGCCTTTGCCCGGATGGGGTCCCTGGAGGAGATCGACGCGGTGATCACCGATGAGGAGCCCTCCGCCAGGTGGAAGGGCCTCCTGGACAGGCATCATGTCCAGCTGATCTGCCCCGGCCAGGCCTGAGGGAGGGGAACAGAAGAGCTTCCGGCAGGAACAAACAGAACGACAGACAGAAGAATACAGCACGCGAAAAGCGCCTGTCTCCCCGCGGGGAAGAACAGGCGCTTTTCGCGTGGTATATACAGATCATCAAGATCATCAGAGATGTCCATGAAGGGGGACCCCGGTTTCCCGGGTCCTTCCTTCGCGGTCTCTTTCCCGCTGTCTTTTACTTGTTGACGACGTTGACGGGATTTCCTTCGATGAAGGCTTTGATGTTGGAGACGGTGATGTCCATGATCCTCTGGCGGGCAGCCTGGGCGGCCCAGGAAATATGAGGGGTGATCAGGCAGTTGGGAGCCTTGAGGAGAGGGTTGTCCCCCTTGATGGGCTCTGTGGAGACCACGTCCAGGCCGGCGGCATAGACCTTGCCGGAGGAGAGGGCTTCTGCCAGGTCCTCTTCCACGACCAGCTGGCCGCGGGAGTTGTTGATGATGATGACGCCGTCCTTCATCTTCGCGATGTTGTCCCGGTTGATGATCCCTTCGGTGGCAGGGAAGAGAGGGCAGTGGAGGAAGATGACATCAGACTCGGCCAGAAGGGTATCCAGGTCCACATATTCGGCCAGGGCCCTGCCGGCTTCCGACTGGAAGGTATCAAAGGCCAGGACCTTCATGCCCATGGCGCCCAGGATCCTGGCGGAGGACTGGCCGATCCGGCCCAGTCCGATGATGCCCGCGGTCTTGCCGTAGAGCTCGATCATGGGATAGTCCCAGTAGCACCAGTCCACGTTGTTCTCCCACCTGCCTGCATGGACGGTATCCGAGTGGTGCTGGTAGTGGGAGCAGATCTCCAGGAGGAGACCTACGGCGTACTGGCCCACGATCTGGGTCCCGTAGGTGGGAACGTTGAGGACGGGGATGCCCTTTTCCTTCGCGTAGGCATAGTCCACCACGTTGTAGCCGGTGGCCAGGACCGCGACGCACTTGAGGTTGGGGCAGGCGTCGATGGTGGCCCTGGAGATGGGTGTCTTGTTGGTAACGGCGATGTCGGCGTCGCCGATGGTCTCCGCGATGACGGGATCTTCCACGTAGGAGATCCGGTCATAGACCCTGAGCTCGCCCAGTTCCTTCAGGGCGTCCCAGCTCAGGTCGCCGGGGTTTTCTGTATAGCCGTCCAGTACTACGATCTTCATGGTATTACCTCCTGCTTCAGGGCCTTTGCTCATTCCGGATCGGGCTCTTCGGTGATGCCGCCGGCTGCCTTGAGGGCTTCATACTTGGCGTTGAAGCCGGACAGGTCATAGGTGGTGCCTTCGCCGGCCTGGATCCTCTTGAGGAGCTTCGCTTCCTTGACCTCTCTGGCCATGGTCTCGTCATAGACCTCCTGGGCGATCTCTCTGGGAACGACCACGACGTCGTCGTTGTCAGCGAAGATCAGGTCGCCGGGGTTGATGGTCACGCCGCACATGTGGATGGGGTGGTTGATCTTGCCGGGCATGGCCTTGGTGGTGCCTTCGACGTTGATGCCCTTGCTGAAGACGGGCCAGCCGAGCTCCTTCATGAGCATGGTATCACGGACGCTGCCGTCGGTGATGAGGCCCTTGCAGCCCTTGGCCTGGGCGGAAGCGCTCATCATGCCGCCCCACATGCCGCCGGTCCTGGTATCGCCCTGGTAGGAAACGACCAGGACGTCGCCGGGCTTCAGCATATCGATGGCCTTATGGAGGATCAGGTTGTCGCCGGGCCTGGCTTCTACGGTAAAGGCGGGACCGCAGACCCTGGTGCCGGGCCATACGGGCTTGACAGCGCCGCCGAAGGCGCCCTTTTTGCCCATGCACTCATGGAGAGACGCGCTCTCTTCGAACTGCTCATACTTGGCGACCAGTTCAGGGGATACTTTTTCATAGGTCTTGATTACATCGAACATTGTCTTTACCTCCCGGGCCGGCAGGGCCCTCACCTGTTGATGTCTGTTCTTTCAGTAAGCGGAAATGCCGGATTCCGGACATCGGAATCTGTATTTCACAGATTCAGAGTACCATAGGAGAAAATATATTAAAAATGAATCAAATACCTTTTTAATATTAATGTTATTTATTATTTGACCGGTCTGTGGCATACTGGAGGAGAAGACAGGAGCGCCGGGCTTCCCGGGGAAAGGAGAGGGCATGAACATATCCGATATCGAGACCTTCCTGATGCTGGTCAGGACCAGGAACATCACCAAGACGGCGGAGAGCCTCTACGTTTCCCAGCCCACGGTCTCCCACAGGCTCAAGCTCCTGGAGAACGAGCTGGGGGTGGTCCTCCTGTCCCGGCGCAAGGGCTATAAGAAGGTGGAGCTGACGGCCAAGGGGGAGGAGTTCGTCCCCATCGCCGAAAGGTGGCTGGCCCTTATGAACGAGACCATGGCCCTGCAGACCACGGGAGAATTCCACCGCCTGTCCATCGGCTGCACCAATACCCTGAACGCCTCCTCCCTGGCGGAGCTGTACAGACGGATCTCCATCAATCCCGACTACCGCCTGAACATGAAGATCACCACCCACTATTCCTTCCAGATCTACGAGCTGGTGGAGAACCACGGCCTGGACGTGGGCTTCGTCTTCCACAACCTCCATTTCAAGAACATCGATTCCGAGCCCGTGCTCCGGGAGAAGATGTTCCTGGTCCAGGAGGCCTCCGGGGCGGTCCCCGGCGAGAGGGTCCCGGTGGAAAAGCTGGACCTGGGCAGGGAGGTCTGCCTGGTCTGGGAGACCAACTACCAGATCTGGCATGACCAGAACGTGACCAAGGGCAGGCCCGTCCACATCGAGGTGGACATCTACGACCTCCTGGAGGAGCTGATCAGAGTCCCGGGTGCCTGGACCATAGCGCCCGCCTCCGTGGCCTATAAGCTGCGGGAGAGGACCGGGGCCGTCATCTCCAGGATCTCCAGCCGCCAGAGCCCTCCGGACCGGACGACCTACCGGATCGTCCACCGGGACATGAGCGAGTCCAAACGCCAGGCCCTTTCGGTGTTCGAGACCGTCATGCGGGAATATTTCGCGGAAAAAGGCTGGGAATATCTGGGTTCGAATCATTAATATCATTAATAATTGCTATCAATACGATTTGTTTTTTTGTTATAAATCCCGATGCTAGAATTGTATTGAGCTGAGAGGGCGCGGCCGTCAGGCTGCGCCTTTTTGTTTTCGTAAAGGAGGAGTTGGATGGAAGCCAGATTTCTGCCTGCCGGCGACTGCGCCATGCTGGTCCAGCTGGGCGACGCCATCAGCCTGGAGGTGAACGGCAGGGTCCTGGGCCTGTATGAGGACCTGAAGAAGGATCCGGTGGAAGGGATCACGGAGATGGTCCCCACCTACGCGTCCCTCATGGTCCAGTACAGACCGGACAAGGTCCGTTTTCAGGAGCTGAAGAAGATCCTGGAGGAGAGAGCGGCCCGGGCAGGCTCGGTCAGCCAGACCCGCAAGGTCATCAGGGAGGTCCCCATCTGCTATGAGGGAGACCTGGCCCCCGACCTGGAGGAATGCGCCCGCCTGCAGGGAACGACCACGGATGAGATCATCCGGATGCATTCTTCCCACGACTATTATGTATATATGCTGGGCTTCGCGCCCGGCCATCCCTATTCGGCCCGTTTTGAGGAGCCCTTCTCCTTCCGGAGGCGGGAGACGGCCAGGCTCTCCATACCCGGAGGCTCCGTGGTCGTCCAGCAGAACCTGTCCGACCTGATCCCCTTTGACCAGCCCTGCGGCTGGAACATCGTGGGGACCACGCCCGTGACCATCACCGACTTCCGCCGGGAGGACCCCTTCCTGGTCCACGCCGGCGAGTGGGTCCGCTACATCCCCGTCAGCAGGCGGGAGTATGACCGGATCAAAAAAGAGGACGCGGCCGGCCGGTATAAGGTCAGGACCATAGAGGAGGCGTGAGCATGGGAATCACCATAGAGGACGCGGGCGTCTTTACGACCCTGCAGGACGCGGGCCGGACCGGCTATCAGCAGTTCGGGGTCTCGGTATCCGGCGCCATGGACATGGAGGCCTTCCGCCTGGCCAATCTTCTGGCGGGGAACGACCGGGACGAAGGCGCTCTGGAAATGACCTATAAGGGACCCTCCATCCGCTTTGAGGAGGATGAGGTCATCGCCGTGACGGGGGCGGACATGCGGCCTGTCCTGAACGGAGAGAGCGTCCCCGTGTATACAGCCCTTGCAGTCAGGGCAGGGGACCTGCTGGAGATGGGCTTTGCCTCCCGGGGCGCCAGAGGGTATCTGGCCTTTGCCGGCGGCCTTGCCGTGGAACCCGTCATGGGCTCTGTGTCCACCCTGGCCTCCAAGGGCATCGGAGGCATAGAGGGAAGGGCCCTGAAAAAGGGAGACAGGATCGGCCTCAAGGCCCCCAAAGGTACTCTCTCCCGCATGGAGAGACGGTCCCTGGTCCCTCCGGTCTATCCGACGGACTCCATCGCCGTCCGGGTGGTCCCCGGCCCCCAGGACGACGCCTTTTCCCCGGAGGAGCTGAGGAACTTCTTCTGGTACGGGGCGGAGATCACCAACGACTTTGACCGCATGGGCTGCCGGCTGAAGCGGGAGACCCCCCTGAAGCATCTGGGAGACGGCAACATCATCTCCGACGGCATCGCGGCGGGCTCCATCCAGGTGCCCACCAACGGCCAGCCCATCATCATGCTGTCTGACCGGCAGACCGTGGGAGGCTATGCCAAGATCGGGACGGTCATCACCGCCGATCTTCCGAAGATCGCCCAGAGCCGGCCCGGCATGAAGATCCGTTTTATCCGGGTCAGCATGGACCTGGCCCAGGACCTGTATATCCGCTCCGTGAAGGAGATGGATGCCATAGATACATATCTGAACGCCTGACAGGCAAGGAGGAAAAAGAATGTTCGCAATTGACCTCAACTCCGATATCGGCGAGAGCTTCGGCGCCTGGAAGATGGGCGACGATGAAGCCATCCTTCAGCACATCACCGCCGCCAACGTGGCCTGCGGCTACCATGCCGGCGATCCCATGGTCATGGACCGGGTCGTCCGCATCGCGGCCGGGCGGGGCGTAGCCGTGGGGGCCCACCCCAGCTTCCCCGACCTGATGGGATTCGGCAGAAGGAAGATGATCCTGTCCTTCGACGAAGCCAAGAACTATGTCAAATATCAGATCGGCGCCCTGTCCGCCTTTACGACGACCTACGGCACCAGGATCCACCACGTGGCTCCCCACGGCGCCATGGGCAACATGTGCCAGGACGACAGGAACCTGGCCCGGGCCGTCTGCGAGGCCTGCTATGAGATCGATCCCGAGATCATCATCTACTACTGCGCCGGCGCGGTCCTGGCCGAGGAAGCCGAGAAGATCGGCCTCCGGACGGCCTGCGAGATCTTTGCCGACAGGGCCTACGAGGACGACCTTTCCCTCCGCCCCCGGAAGCTGGAAGGCGCCATGATCACGGATGAGGACGAAGCCATCGCCCGCTGCATCCGCATGGTCAAGGAAGGCAAGGTCAGGGGCTATTCCGGCAAGGACCTGGACATCAAGGGAGATACCCTCTGCGTCCACGGCGACGGGCCCAAGGCCATCGCCTTTGTCAAAAGGATCTCCGAGGCCTTCGTAAAGGAGGGCATCGAGATCAGACCCTTCAGGTAATCATTCCCTGATACAGAATCCGGCCGCGGGCAGGTGGCCCGCGGGAAGCAGAAAAACGGACATAAGCGTTCCGGCCTTAGTGCCCGGCGCCTGTGTCCGTTTTTTTACAAAGACCTCAAGAGGATAAAGCGTTATGATAAAAGAAAGCCGCAGCAGTCAGATCCGGCAGATCGCCTCCGCCTTCCCCCTGGAGGGAAAGGCCGCAGACCTTACGAGGCTGGCAGAGGCCTGCCTGCCCGTCCTTTCGGAGATCGCCCCCGGCGGGTCCGCCTGCGGGGAGGGGGCCGGGGACTGGCTCCTCCACGCCTTCAGGGCCCTCCAGGCCCGGTTCTTCCCGGAGAACTTCTCCCTGGACCAGACCGGGGCCCAGGAGGAGGCCATGGACTTTCTCCTGGCCGTCATCGAGGCGGTCCTGGAGAGGGAGAGGCAGGAGGTCCCCTTCGACCCCATGCGGGACTTTGACCTCATGCACGAGGAGGAGGCCCATGCCTGCTCCATCCTGCCCGAGTACCGGGCCTTTGCCCGGGCCTTTTCCGAAGGCCATGTCTACGCCTTCATGCGGCTCTCCCGGGTCTGCACCCCCTACGATACCCTGGGCCATGTGGCGGGGGTCCACCATATCGCCATGACCATGGCCCGGCAGCTCCTGGGGACCGAGGTCAGGGTGGACCCGGGCCTTATGTCCGCCGCCGCCATGACCCATGACATGGGGAAATTCGGCTGCAGGCCCAGCGAGGGGAGACGGGTCCCCTACCTCCACTACTACTATACCTATCTGTTCTGCCGGCGCTTTTCCCTGGATACCATCGGCCAGGCGGCCGCCAACCATTCGGTCTGGGACCTGGAGCTGGACAACCTGTCTGTGGAGAACCTCCTGCTGATCTACGCGGACTTCCGGGTCAAGTCTGTCTATGATAAGGACCATAAGGAGCATGTCCGCTTCTGGACCCTGAAGGACTCCTACCAGGTCATCCTGGACAAGCTCGACAACGTGGACGAGAAAAAGCGGCGCCGCTACGCCAGGGTCTATGAGAGGCTCAGGGACTTTGAGGACTACATGGTCTCCCTGGGCTGCTCCACGGAGCCCGGCGGCAGGCGGGGAGAGGCCGAGAAGAGACAGGAGCCCGCCTTCATGTCCCCGGACCAGGTGGTCCGGACCTTTAAGCACATGGCGGTGGGGTCCAACCTGGGCGTCATGTACAACGCGGGCCATGAGGACCGCTTTGTCCGCCTCCTGGACCGGATCCGGTCCGAGAAGGACTGGCGCCATGTCAGGGCCTGCCTGACGGTCATCGGCGACTACTGCGCCTACCTGAGCCAGGACCACAAGGACAGGATCCTGGACTTCCTGAGGATCATGATGGGCCACCGGGACGGCGACATCCGCCGCCAGGCCGCCGCCATCGCGGGCCGGGTCCTGGCCGGCTATGAGATCTCCTTTACCAAGGAGATCCCCGAGGGCTACAGGCCCCCGGCCATCGGCCGGGACCTGGCCGAGGCAGCGGCCCCCTTCTTCCGGGGCCTTACCGATCCGGAGCCCGGGACCGCGGAGGAGGACCGCCGCCACATCGGCTACGCCATGAAGTCGGTCCTCCGGACCCTTCTGGAGACCCTGCCGGAGGAAAAGCGCCGGGTCATCCTGGATATCTATACGGACCTCTGCCGGGAGCCGGGAGACGAGGTCCGGACCTTTATCCTCCTGGACGGGGCCTGCCAGGTGGACTATGCCATGTGCGGCCCCGCCCAGGCCAGGGTCCTGGGGGACCTGGCCGCCAGGGCCCTGGAAAAGGCCGGCCGGGAGACCGGGGTGGCCGCCCTGGTCTTTGTCCACCGCTGGATGCGGCAGGGCTGGCGGCATGAAAGGAACCTGTCGGACCTTCTCCACGCTTCCATGCCCGACCTTCCGGGCAACCCTTACTGCGTCCGCTTCCTGACGGCCAGGATCCACGAATTCTACGGGATCCCCTCTGTCCGGGGCATCTATGTCTATGACGCGGCCAGCCTCTACCTGGAGGACCAGCGCCAGAACGTGCCCTGGATCTACAAGTACGTCAACCTGGAGATCCTCCGCCGCCGGCAGGCTGAAAATACCGATACCAACCAGCTCTATCTCTACGCCTCCCATCTCCTCAACCTTCTTCAGTTCTCCGGCCAGATCGTCAACCGCCTGGTGGCGGGCAGGAACCTGGTGGAGATCATGCCCTCCCTGGAAAAGAGCCAGCGGAGGGAGATCGTCCTGGAGCTCCTGAGGGCCCTGGAGATCGGCGAATACGCCGTCTCCAAGTATATCCCCGCCTTCCTGGGCCGGATCTGCGCGGGCCTTTCCCATGAGGAGAGGGAGAGCCTGACGGATTCCCTGGAGGCCCTGACAGGGTCTGTCAATCCCAGGACCGTCATCGTGACCATGGAAACGGTCTCCGCCGCCCTGGCCGGCCTGTCCCTGGACGGGCCAAAGGAACGGCAGGAGGCGGACCGGCTGGAGGGGCTCCTCTTCCGGGGCCTTGCCCACTATGAGGAGGAGGTCTCCCTGGAGACCTTCTACTGCCTGTCCCGGGACCTCTTCGGGGACAGCGAACGGGACTTCCGGACCAGATGCGTCCTTTTCTCCGACCTGGCCAGGAAGGTCCTGACCATGGTCCGGCCGGAGGGGGAGGGCCTCTACACCTACTACCGGGCCTCGGGCCTGGGCAGGCTCTACCGGTTCCTGGCGGACGCCGCCACGGAGGGCCTGACGGTCCTGACCGAGGAGAAGCGCCCGGCGGCCTTCTTCCCCGGGACCTTCGATCCCTTCTCTCTGGGCCACAGGGCCATCGTGCAGGAGGCGGTCTCCATGGGCTATCAGGTCTATCTGGCCCTGGACGAGTTCTCCTGGTCCAAGAACACCCAGCCCTATGAGGTGAGGCGGAAGATCCTGGCCATGTCGGCCGCGGACTTAAAGCACGTCTGCCTCTTCCCGGCAGGGATCCCCGTCAACATCGCCTCCCCCCGGGACCTTTCTCTTCTCCGGTCCCTCCTGGGAAAGGATACGGCCATCCTGGCCGGTGAGGACGTGGTGGCCGGGGCCTCCGCCTACAGGGCGGCCCCTTCCGAGAATTCCATCCACACCTTCCCCCATATCCTCTTTGCCAGAGGAGGAGAGGAGAGGGAACCCGGGGCAGGCCCCGGGCCCGAGGAGGTCATCTCCGCCCCCATCCGGAGGACCAGGCTCCCTGCCTTCTATGAGACCGTCTCCTCCACCCGGATCCGGGAGAGGGTCTCGGATTCCATGGACATCTCCGGCCTGGTGGACCCCATGGTCCAGAACTACATCTTCCGGGGCGGCTTCTATACCAGAGAGCCCCTCTACCGGAAAACGGCCAGGATCCTGCCCCTTTCGGGCGGCCTTCTGGAGGAGAGGGCCCCGGAGGCCCTCCGGGACCTGACGGACAAGATCCTGCCCGGCGAGACGCCGGAGTCCCTGGAGGGCTGGCAGATCTATGTCCTCAGGAACGCGGAGGCGGGGGGAGAGCCCTGCGCCGCCGTCCTCTGGCGGGAGGTCCCGGCCGGGGACTATCTGGCGGAGTGCGGGAGCGTCCGCCTGGCCCAGGAGATCCGGGAGAGGGTCTCCGGCCGGGTCCTGGTCATCCGCCGGCTGGAGGGCCTCCATACCGATGAGGACGACATGCGCCTGACCGTTCTCAACGAGCTCATGGAGTACTGCCAGGAGCAGGCCTATACCTACGCCCTCTGGCTGAGGCCGGGGGCCATGAGGGACCAGATCCTCCTGCACGGCTTCAGGGCCCTGGAGGAGGGGTCCGAGGTCTATGTCACGGACCTCAGAAGGCCCCTGGTCCTCTTCTATGACACCCACGCTTCCTTCAAGGAGCCCTTCGCGGGCATGCCCTCTGTCCGGCAGGCCATCCGGCGCTGCCACCTCCGTCTCCTGGAGGCCATGACCCATCTCTGGCCCGGCAGCTTTGTCCTCTGCTTTGAGTCGGAGATCCTGGGCTACAAGATGGTCCGCCTGATCACGGAGGAGAACGCCGTTCCCGACAGGCCTCTGGTCCCCCGGAAGCTGGGAGACAAGATGTGCGTCCCCTTCGGCCGCATGCTCCGGGGCCTCCTGGTCCCCAATACGGTGACCAAGACCCTGCATACCGAAAAGAAATTCAATCCGGAGCTGACGGACAAGACCGTCTGCCCCTTCCCCGGCTACGCCTCCCTGGAGGACCAGATCCGGACCATCCGGTCCTTTGAAAGACCGGTCCTTCTGGCCGACGACCTCTACCATGAGGGCAGGCGGATCAACCGGATCCTGCCCATCCTCCGCCGGGAGGGGATCCGCCTGGACAGGCTGATCACAGGCGTCATTTCCGGCCGGGGCATGGACCTGGCCAGAGACCTGGGCGTGCCCGTCCGGGCCGCCTGCCGGGTGCCCAACCTCAGGACCTGCCTGACCGAATCCGACCTCTATCCCCTGGTGGGAGGCGTCAGCGTGGAGACGGACCGGGCCCCGGAGGGGAACCTCCTGCCCTCTGTCAACGACATTCTTCCCTACCGGGTCCCGGAGGGCCTGGACCGGGCCCCCCTGCCGGCCCTTCTGTCCCTGTCCGGGGTCTGCCTGGACAACGCCCTGGACCTCTGGCAGGTCCTGGAGGAGGCCTACGCCTCTGTCTACCGCCGCCAGCTGACCCTGGAGCGGATCGGGGAGGTCCTGGTCCAGCCCCGGATCCCCGAGGGAGCCCTCATGGGCCCGGCGGCTCTGGAGGAGACCCCCTCCGCCCTTCTGGCAGGAGAAAAACGTAAGCTGGTCAGGCTGAGAGGCCTGACCGGTCCCGCGGAAAGGAGTTCCCATGCATCTTTTGACTGATCTGAGCATAGAAAGAAGGATCCCCTCCTGGAAGGAGGCTGCCCCCATCTGGCTGGCCGGCGGGGACAGGATCCGGATCACCGTCCTGGGCCTGGGCGATGTGGGCACCCAGCTGGCCATCGGCCTGACCCTCCTGGGAGGAGACGTCATCGAGGAGATCGGCCTCTATGACCTGAATGAGAACCAGTGCCGGCGCCTGGAAATGGAGCTGGGCCAGATCGCCCCGCCCCCCGGAGGGGGCCGGGTCCCCCGGATCCGGGTCCTGACGGAGCGGGAGCTCTTTGACGGCCAGGCCTTCTTCTTCTGCGCCACCAGGTCCGTCCCGGCCCTGGGCCGGGAGGGGACCGACGTCCGCATGGCCCAGTACGAGGCCAACTCCAGGATCGTGTCCCTCTACGCCGCCCAGGCGGCCCGGGAGGGCTACAGGGGCCTTTTCGGGGTGGTCTCCGACCCGGTGGACCTCCTCTGCATGAGCGCCCTCCGGGCAGGCCGGGATGAAGACGGCGGGGGCCTGGTCCCTTCCCAGATCCAGGGCTTCGGCCTGGGCGTCATGGCGGCCAGGGCAGGCTACTACGCCCGGCAGGCCGGGATCTCCGATTTCGGCCGGGAGGGAAGGGCCTTCGGGCCCCACGGCAGGGACCTGGTGGTGGCCAACTCCCTGATGGCCTATGACGACGCCCTGTCCAGGTCCCTGACGGAGAAGGCCGTCTCCGCCAACCTGGAGGTCCGGAGCCTGGGCTATAAGCCCTTTATCGCCCCGGCCATGTCCTCGGGGGCCCTGTCCATCCTGGCCCTGATCCGGGGAGAATACCATTACGGGGCCGGCTACCTGAACGGGCTCTTCTTCGGGGCCCTGTCCAGGATGACCCCGGAGGGACGGCGGTGGGAGCTGATCCCCCTGCCGGACGCCCTCTATGAGAGGCTGGAAGAGGCCTACCGGTCCCTGGAGAGGATCCTATGGAAAGACTGATCATCCTCAGGGCCCTTTCCGAGGACGGCCGGGAGGGCAGGCTGGAAAGGCTCCTGGCGGTCTGCCGGGAGGCGGCAGGAGGGAGCGCCCTGACCCTGACGGGGAGGGCGGGCCTTGCCGGGGCCCCGGAGGGATCCCTTCATCATAAGAAGATCCTGATCGCGGCCTCCGTGGGCGGGGACGGGATCAACCTGGACCTGATGGCCATGGAGCAGCTCCTGCGGCGCCGGCCGGACCTCCTGGCAGGGAGCGTCTGCGGCCTCCTGATCGACGGGGAAAGGGAGTTCTATACCAAGGCGGCGGCCCGGGACCTGGCGGTCTCGGTCCTGGAGGGAGGCGGGTCCCTGATCGGCCGGCCCCTGGTGGAGGCTACGGGGACCCTCAGGAACTATATCGTCCAGGCCTCCCGTCTCCATACCGGCCGGGAGGAGGCCCTTGCGGAGGCGGCCCGGGACCTGACGGAAAGGCTCCTTGCCTACAGGGAGAAGAAGTCCCCCTCCCCCCGGATCCTCTGCCTCCACGCCTCCAACGTGGACAAGTCCAATACCTACGCCCTCTGGACCCGGGTCCGGGCCTGTCTTCCGGAGGCCGTCCGGGTCCGGGAGATCTCCCTCTGGGGCCTGCCCGTCATGGACTGCAACGGCTGCTCCTATGAGGCCTGCAGCTTCTTCAGCGGGAGGAAGACCTGCTACTACGGGGGCCCCATTCCCGAGGAGGTCTATCCGGCCCTCATGGAATGCGACGCCCTGGTCCTCCTGTGCCCCAACTACAACGACGCCCTGGGAGCGGGACTGACGGCCCTGATCAACCGGCTGACGGCCCTCTACCGCCGCCAGGATTTTTCCGACAAGTATGTCTTTGCCCTGGTGGTCTCGGGCTACTCCGGCGGGGACATCCTGGTCCGCCAGCTGATCGGGAGCCTGGGCATGAACAAGGCCTTCCGCCTGCCTTCCGGCTTTGTCCTTTCCGAGACCGCCTCGGCCCCCGGGAGCCTCCTGGCCCTGCCGGGCACCGGGAAAAAGGCAGCCGCCTTTGCCGGAAGGATCCGCTCCGTCCTTCTGGAAGGACAGGAGGACGCGGACTGACCGCGCGGAGAAGGCCGGAAACAGGGAAAAGAAATCTTTGAACCGGGCATCTTTGGCTTTTGTTGTTCCTTGCTGTTTCTTTGAAATACAGACGCGTTTTGCCCGGGACAGGGCCTGTCCGGGCCAGGCAGCCTTCTTCAGGCAGGCCTGCCGGACCGGCCGGAAAGGGTCAGGGAAGGACGGAAAAACAAACAAAAAAAGCACGAAAAATCAAGGCTCTCCGCCGATATGGCGGAGGGCCTTTTAATTATTAACAGCTTTAATAATTTTAAAAATAATTATTCATTTTACTAAATATGGAGGGGATCCTATACTGAAGCTGTAAACAGACAAAACGCAGAAAATCATGCATGTTTTATAAGCGTCAGCAGGAGGTATCGTTGTTATGTTCCAGGCATCAGAAAGAATGGAAACTCTTCCTTTTTCCGGCATCCGCGTCATGATGGAGCGCGCCATGCGCATGCAGAAGGAAGGGATGGACATCATCCACATGGAGATCGGCCGGCCCGATTTCGACACGCCCGAGGTCATCAAGAAGGCCGCCTATGCCAGCATTGAAAAGGGCAACGTCTTCTACACATCCAACTACGGCACGCCTGAGCTCAGGAAGGCCATCGCCGAAAAGCTGAAGAGAGACAACGGTATCGACTACAAGCCTGAAGAGGTCCTGGTCACCATCGGCGTCGGCGAAGGCACCTACGCCGCCATCGCGGCCTTCACCAATCCCGGCGATGAGATCCTGGTCCCCGACCCGGTCTGGCTCAACTACATCCACGTCCCGAATTTCTTCGGCGCCGTTCCGGTCTCCTACACCCTGCGGGAAGAGAACGACTTCCAGCTGGACGTGGACGAGCTGGAGTCCCTCTGCACAGAGAAGACAAAGATGCTCATCATCAACTCTCCCGGCAACCCCACCGGCACCGTCCAGTCCCTGGAGACCCTTCAGAAGCTGGCGGACCTGGCAAAGCGCAGGAACCTGATCGTGGTCTCCGATGAGATCTACGAAAAGCTGGTCTACGGAGACGCGAAGCACATCTCCATCGCTTCCCTGCCCGGCATGAAGGAGAGGACCATCACCCTGAACGGCTTCTCCAAGTGCTATTCCATGACAGGCTGGAGACTTGGCTACGCGGCGGCCCCCGTCGAGTTCATCTCCGCCCTGGTCAGGGTCCACCAGTACATCAACACCTGCGCCGTTTCCTTCGTCCAGGAGGCCGGCATCACCGCCCTGGAAAAGGCAGAGCCCGATGTCCAGGTCATGCGGAAGGAATATGAGCGCAGAAGAGACTACGCCGTCGCCGCCCTGAACAGGATCCCCGGCGTCAGCTGCAAGACTCCCGAAGGAGCCTTCTACATCTTCGTCAACGTCAAGTCCTTCGGAAAGACGTCCGCCGAGATCGCCGATTATCTCCTGGACGAGGCCCATGTGGCCACCGTGCCCGGCACTGCCTTCGGCACATCCGGAGAAGGATATATCCGCCTGTCCTACGCGACCGCTTACGAGAGGATCGTAGAGGCAATGGAAAGAATGGAAAAAGCATTCGCAAAGCTGGCCGCTGAAAAGTAAGGAAAGAAAAGACAGCAGCATGCGGCCGATACCATGGAGGTTTTAAAGGTATGAACGCGTATATTGAAAGAACCATTGAAAGTGTCAAGACCAGATACAGCAACGAGCCTGAGTTCTGCCAGACCGTAGAGGAAGTCCTTTCTTCCCTGGAGCCTGTCGTGGATATGCATCCCGAGTATGAAAAGTTCGACATCCTGGGCCGCATGGTCGAGCCCGAGAGGATGTTCACCTTCCGGGTCTGCTGGGAGGATGACAACCACCAGTGGCACACCAACACCGGCTATCGCTGCCAGTTCAACGGTTCCATCGGCCCCTACAAGGGCGGTATCCGCTTCCAGAGGAACGTCAACCCCAGCATCATGAAGTTCCTTGGCTTCGAGCAGACCTTTAAGAACTCCCTGACCGGCCTTCCCATCGGCGGCGGCAAGGGCGGCTCCGACTTCGATCCCTCCGGCAAGTCCGACGGCGAGATCATGCGCTTCTGCCAGAGCTTCATGCAGGCCCTCTACCGCTACATCGGTCCTGACACCGACGTACCGGCCGGCGACATGGGCGTAGGCGGCAGAGAGATCGGCTACCTCTTCGGTGAGTACAGAAGGCTCAAGGGCAAGTTCGAGAACGGCGTCCTGACCGGCAAGGGCTTCTCCTACGGCGGGTCCAGGATCCGTCCCGAGGCCACCGGCTACGGCGCGGTCTACTACCTGGAGAACGTCCTCCGCGACGACGGCGAAGAGCTGGCCGGCAAGACCATTGCCTGCGCGGGCTTCGGCAACGTGACCTGGGGCATCTGCAAGAAGGCCACCGAGCTGGGCGCCAAGGTCGTGACCCTGTCCGGTCCCGACGGCTATGTCTATGATCCCGACGGCGTCTGCACGCCCGAGAAGATCGACTACCTGGTAGCCATGCGGGCCTCCGGCCGCAACAAGGTCAAGGATTACGCGGACAAGTTCGGCGTCGAGTTCCATGAGGGCGAGAAGCCCTGGGGCGTCAAGGTCGACATCGTCATGCCTTCCGCCATGCAGAACGACGTGCGGATGGATTCCGCGAAGAAGATCGCGGCCAACCACATCCGCTACTACATCGAAGTCGCCAACATGCCCACCACCAACGACGCCCTCCGCTTCCTCATGGCCCAGCCCGACATCATCGTAGCTCCTTCCAAGGCCGTCAACGCCGGCGGCGTTGCCACCTCCGCCCTGGAGATGAGCCAGAACTCCGAGAGACTGGTCTGGACCGCGGAAGAGGTCGACAGGCAGCTCCATACCATCATGGACACCATCTATAAGAACTCCGTAGACGCGGCCGCCCGCAACGGCCTTGGCTACAACCTGGTGGCAGGCGCCAACATCGCCGGCTTCGAGAGGGTCGCGGACGCCATGATCCAGCAGGGCGTCTTCTGATCAGCCCTGCCCCAGGCAATATCATCCCTTATACCGTCAGTTTCCCGTCAGGGAAACGATACTCCTTTTGACACAGCGAAAAACCCCGGGACCCCCAAAAAGGTCCCCGGGGCTTTTCGGCTGTCAGGCCCGGAGGAAGATGAGGGGCCCGGAAGGAAAGAAAAAGGGACCGGCAGAGAAGAATACGAGAAACAGAAGATACTTCAGACACGCTCGGAGAGAGCGGGAAGAAAAGGCGGATCCGCGGGACCCTGAAGGGAGCCTTCCGCGGAGAAAGCAGACAAGGAGGAAAAGAGGATGCCCGCAGCAGAAAGGATCTCATCCGGCATTCCGGCCATGGACCGGGAACTGACCGGCTTTTTACCCGGAGACAACATCGTCTGGCAGGTCACAGACATGGAGGACTTTGCCTGTTTCGCGGACGCCCTGGCCCGCCAGGCGGCCCATGACGGCAGGAAGCTGGTCCGGATCCGCTTTGAAAAGGGGCCCGTCCTGCCTGAAGGGGAGGCGGAGGACCGGAACGCCGAGACCGTCCGGATCCCCCTGTCCCACCGCTTTGAGACCTTTGCCGTCACCGTACGGAAGCTGATCCGGGCCAGGGGAAGGCGGGTCGTCTACCTCTTTGATTCCCTGTCCGAGCTCCAGACGGCCTGGGCCACGGACCTGATGATGGGGAACTTCTTCCTGATCACGGCCCCCCTCCTGACAGAGCTGGCCTGCACGGCCTATTTCCCCATCATCCGGGGCCGGCACTCCTTTGACGCCATCGCCCGGATCCGGGACGCGGCCCAGGTCTTCCTGGACGTCTATCACGACGGGGACATCTCCTTTATCCGGCCCATGAAGGTCCAGGGGAGGTTTTCGGATACCATGTTCCTGCCCCATACCCTGGACAGGAAAAGCGGACGCTTCCGGGCCTGCACCGACGGAGTGGAGGTCAGCCGCTTCTACGCGGTCATGAACGAGTCCATGACCGAGGACGAGGACCGGAACACCGACTCCTGGGACCGGTTCTTCCGGGAGACCAGGGTCCGGCATGAGGCGGGAGAGGACGTGTCCGATGCCTGCCGCCGCATGTGCAGCACCATGCTGACCCGGGATGAGAGGCTGCAGGCCCTGATCCTGGAGAATTTCACGCCCGAGGACTACTTTGAGATCCGGTCCCGGATGGTGGGCACGGGCATGATCGGCGGCAAGGCCGCGGGCATGCTCCTGTCCCGGAAGCTGGTGGAGAACCACGCTCCCGATACCTTTGCCCGGATGGAGCCCCATGACTCCTTCTACATCGGGTCCGACGTCTTTTATTCCTACATCGTGACCAACGGCTTCTGGGAGCTGAGGGTCCGGCAGCGGACCCCGGAGGAATACTTCTCCCTGGCCGGGGACTTCGCGGACCTTTTAAAGTCCGGCCGCTTCTCCCGGGCC
This sequence comes from uncultured Lachnospiraceae bacterium, assembly GCA_946626215.1. Taxonomy (GTDB): domain Bacteria; phylum Bacillota; class Clostridia; order Lachnospirales; family Lachnospiraceae; genus CAG-791. Next base: position 2,272 of record CAMOUD010000023.1, on the reverse strand, counting down.
CTGGAGGATCAGTTCTGCCGCCTTCTGGACTACTACGGCCAGGACCCCTTCATCGTCCGGTCCTCCTCCATCCTGGAGGACGGCTTCGGCAACGCTTTCGCGGGCAAGTATGAGTCGGTCTTCTGCTCCAATACAGGCTCCATGGAGGACCGCCTCAGGGAGTTCGAGGAGGCCATCCGGACCGTTTACGCCTCCACCATGAACCTGTCCGCCCTGGACTACCGGATGCGGCGGGGCCTTCAGGACCGGGACGAGCAGATGTCCCTCCTGGTCATGCGGGTCTCGGGCAGCCGCTACGGGGCCTTCTTCATGCCCTCGGCAGCGGGCGTGGGCTATTCCCTCTCTCCCTACCGGTTCGGGACGGATGAGCGGGAGACCTCCGGCATGCTGCGGATGGTCATGGGCCTCGGCACGGCCGCCGTGGACCGGATCCAGGGGTCCTATCCCCGCCTGGTCTCCATGGACAATCCTTCCCTCCAGGTCGCGGCCTCGGATTCGGAGCGCCACCAGTTCTCCCAGAGGAAGATCGACGTGGTCAACCTGGAAAAGGGCGGGTTTGAGAGCCTGGATCTGGGCCGGGTGGAGCCCTCCCTTCCCTTCTACATGAAGCAGAAGCTCCTGACCCACGATACCGAGGCGGAGCGGATGTTCCGGGACTACGGCGACTCCAGGGATATCTACTATGTCTCCTGCGACGGCCTGGTCCGCAACGCCCCCCTCATGGAGGACATGAAGACCATCCTCAGGGTCATCGCCGACCACTATGAATACCCTGTGGACATCGAGTTCACCATCAACATCGAGCAGAAGGGCAAATATGTGATCAACCTCCTCCAGTGCCGGCCCCTCCAGGTGGCCAGGGACTATGAGGTGGTGAAGATCCCGGAGGACATCCCTTCGGAAAAGATCTTCCTGGAGTGCCGCAACGCCTCCATGGGCCTTTCCAGAGAGCTGGCCCTGGACTACGTGGTGGTCATCGACTCCATCGGCTACTACCGGACCCCCTATAAGGAGAAGTATCGGGTGGCCAGGGCCCTGGGGGCCGTCAACTGGCACCTCCGGAACCAGGGCAAGACCCTCATGCTCTTTGCCCCCGGCCGGATCTGCACCTCTTCGCCGGAACTGGGCGTCCCCTCCGCCTTCGCGGACATCTCGGAGTTCAATGTCATCTGCGAGATGACGGAAACAGGTGCCGGCTACATGCCCGAGCTCTCCTACGGGTCCCACATCTTCCAGGACCTGGTGGAGGCGGGGATCCTCTATACGGCCATCTCCGACGACAACAGGACCCAGCGCTTTGACCTGTCGGTCTTTGAGGGCAGGGACAACCTCCTGCCCCTCATGAGCCCGGAGCACGCGGACATCGCGGACGTGGTCAGGGTCTACAGGGCCTCCGACCTGGGCTGCCGGCTCTACTATGACATGCCCGGCGAGCATCTGGTCTGCACCGTGGACTGAGCCGACATTCAGAAAAAACTGAAATATGCGCAGGCAAAGCAGGCCGCCCCTTCGGTCTTTCCGGGGGGGCGGCCTGCTTGATGGATCCATTCAGACTCTGCTTCAGGAGAAATGCCTGTGATGGGGACAAATCATTTCGAAAGGCTTTTTTTCTTTGCGGTTCCGTAGGAGGAACAGATCGTGATTCCGCCGCGGAGCTTCTTCATGGCTCTGACCCTGAGGCAATAGGTGTGGCTTTTGGAGAGACTGTTGATCCTGAGACTGTTCATATTCACTCCGATCTTGCCGGACGTGTTGTTCTCAAGGGTCTTTATGGAAGGAGCGTCATTGACAGCAAGGCGGAAGACCTTCTTTCCATTTTCAGGACAGGTCACAATCCTGTTTCCGGCACCATAGGTGGTCCCGGAAGAATTCCATTTCCAGTTCTGTTCAATGAGCTCAGGGTGCTGCCCTTTGCTGACTTAACAGTGTATAAGGTTTTTTGATATTTCTGAGACAGAAATAATCGATGAGGACGGGAATACTCGCAGAGCAGTCAGAGCTGCCTGATTGACAGGCAAAAAAAATTGAAGTACCATGTTTGATGGATAGGTCTGTTCAGTACATGTTTTCAGCAAAGGAGTCAACTGCTATGCCGGAATTAAGCCGCTTCGGGGGTATGGTTATATATATGCTGTTCTGTGATATAGGACAGCATAACAAGCCGCATGTCCATGTTTATTATGGGGAATATGAAGCTGCAATAGCAATAGACGGAGAACTTCTGGCGGGTTCACTTCCGCGTAAGCAGTTGAAAATTGTAACTGGATGGCTG
>CAMOUD010000022.1 GCA_946626215.1 uncultured Lachnospiraceae bacterium | reverse complement strand
CCATGTCGGCGCCGGTCAGGTTGAGACCGGTCCCGCCCGCCTTGAGGGAAATCAGAAATACCGGCACGTCCCCTTCATTAAAGTCATGGACCAGGGCCATCCTGCGCTCCTTGGGCGTGGATCCTGTAATGGTATAGTAAGGAATGCCCTCCTTTTTGAGGTCCTCCTCCAGAAGGGCCAGCATGGTAGTGAACTGGGAGAAGACCAGCATCCGGTGGCCCCCGTCGATGGCAGAGGAAATGAGCTCTGTGACCGCGGTCCTCTTGGCGCTCTCCCCCCGGTAGTCCTCCAGGATCAGAGAAGGGTCGCAGCAGATCTGCCGGATTCTGGTGAGCTCCGCAAAAATGCGGATCTTTTCCTCTCCGGCAGGGCCTTTCCCGGCTCCTGCCAGCATCCGCTTCATGCGGATGACCTGGGCGTCGTAGATCTTCTGCTGCTCGCCGGCAAGGCGTGCATAGCGGACCTCCTCGAGCTTGGCCGGCAGGTCCTTCAGGACATCCTCCTTGCGGCGGCGGAGAATAAAGGGCCCCGTCATCTTCTTCAGGCGCTCCGTCGCCTGCTCCTCCTTTTCCTTCATGATCGGGATCTCAAAGCGGCGGGAGAAATCAGCCGCACCGTAGAGAAAGCCCGGCATCAGGAAGTCAAAGATGGACCAGAGCTCGCTCAGCCGGTTCTCAATGGGCGTCCCGGTAAGGGCAAAGCGGTGGTCGGCCCGGATGGCCTTGACGGCCTTTGTCACAGCCGCCTTGGGATTCTTGATGAACTGGGCCTCGTCCAGAACGCAGTGGGAGAAGGTCCTGTCCTTATACAGAAGAATATCCCTTTTCAGGGTATCGTAGGAGGTGACATAGACATCGCTCCCCTCCGTATCCATGGCCGCCAGGACTTTCTTCCTGGCTCCCAGGGTGCCGGCCAGGACCTGGCAGGAAAGGGAAGGCGCAAAGCGCCGGATCTCCTCCTCCCAGTTGTAGACAAGGGAAGCGGGACAGACCACCAGGGCCGGGCGGCCGCTCTCTCCTGTCTTCCGGTCCTCCTTGAAGGCCTGCAGGACCGCGATCATCTGCAGGGTCTTGCCCAGGCCCATCTCATCGGCCAGGATCCCGCCAAAGCCTGCCCCCTCCAGGGTCCGGAGCCACTTGTAACCGTAGCTCTGGTAGGGCCTGAGGACATCCTCCAGGGACCCGGGCAGCTCGTAGTCGGCGTCCCGGATGCTGCGGAAGTTCCTGATCAGGGTCCGGTAGGTCCGGCTCCGGGAGGACGCCACAGCTTCGTGGTCGGAAAGGAGCTGGTCCAGGTAAAGGGCCCGGTAGGCAGGCAGGGAGACCTTCTTCCCAAGGACCGCTTCCGGAGCCAGGTCGAGGCCCCGCAGGACCTGCTCCACCTCTGCCAGCTCACCGGTCTGGGCCAGGTCAATAAAGTCCCCAGACCTCATCCTGTGATACCGCTTCTTCTGCCTGTAGCTGTCCAGGATCGCCAGGAGTTCTTCGGGATCTGCCTCTCTGGATGTCACGGAAATGTCCATGAGCCCGGTGTCCAGGGAGATCCCCATCTGCACGGAGGGCACAGGGCGCACGCCGCAGCGGCGGAAGGCCTCCGTCCCCTTGCAGGTCCCGTAGTGCTCCAGCTGGGCCATGCCCCGGGTCAGGAAGTCAAAGACCGCGTCCTCGCCCCCGGACTGGGTGAACCTGCCCGCATAGGGGTCATACTCCGGGAACCAGGAAGCAATCGTCTGAAGGACCCTTTCCTCCTGGACCCGGTCCCTGTAGCCTTCCTGATTCTGCTGCTCCGTTTGCTTCCTTTTTCCTTCTATTCTGAGAGGATAGGTCCTCTGATCATAGGCGACCTCCGCCCCGCAGAGCAGCTTCCCTTCGTCCCGGTCCAGGTAGAAGGTGAATTCCGGCTCCGGAGGCAGGTACCGGTCTGCCTCTCCTCCTGTCCGGTCATCCAGGAACACATGGGGATTGTCCAGAAGGGAAGGCAGGACCCTATAGTAGAATTCCTGCAGGTTGTCCCTGCCGACCGCAAAGCGGAAATAGCCGGAGGCATCCGCCACCCTGCGGAAAGGAGCCAGGATCTGTTTTTCTTTTTTGCTGATCCGGGACAGGCCGCCGGCATTGAGGACATAGCTGGAGGAGCTGCCCTGAATCAGGACAGGGATCAGTCCTGAAACGGTAACGCCCGCAAAGGCATCTCTGGCATCAGAGAGGCGTTCTGCCGTCAGCTGGATCTTCAGCCTTCTGTGCCCGATGGGAATCATGGATTCCTTCACGTCGTTGGTCTTGTCCTGGTATTCACAGCTTTTCCCTTCCGCCGCGTCATAGAAGCCGTCCAGCAGGCTCCCCTTCAGTTCCAGGAAAGAGCGGACAGAGAGGGTGGGGGTACGATGGCCCAGATTCCTGCTGGCCAGGGCGTTGTTCATGCCTCTGACCTCCCCGACTCTCCGGGTAATGAACCGCATCAGGGGAAGGAACTCCTCCCGCATGTCCAGCTGCTTAAAGTCAAAGGACTCTTTTTTGGTAATGAAATACTTCTCCTCATGCCTGTAGGCGGCCGTCAGCTCCTCCAGGTTCCGAACCACGAAAAGGCGGCTGCCGGTCTTTCCCAGCTTGAAGCTGAGCCTGGCCTCTCCGTCCTCAATGGAAATGCGGGGCATCAGCTCCAGGACAGCCCGCTTTTCGGCGGCACGGTCCTCCTGGGGCAGGGCCTCCTCTGCCATCTCCTTCCGGGCAGCCTTTTCCATCTCCTTGAAGAAGGTCCTGGCCGCGTCATCCGTCTGGTCTCCTCCTTTCTGGTCCTCCAGCATATAGGCCCAGGCCATGCGCAGGGCAAAGAGCTGATAGGGATCCAGGAGGGCCCGGGGATCAAAGGTCCTGTCCTCCACGGGCGTCTGAATGGAGGGCCAGTAATGGCGGCTTTCCGAAAACGCCACATCCAAGGACAGGATTTCATTCCCTTCGAGAAAGCCCTCGACTCTGACATTTCCTGCTGAATCGGAAAAGTGGAAATCCAGCTCCATCCAGCGGGCTCCTTCCCTGTCAGATTCGATCTGGATCTCCCCGCCTGTCCTTTTGTAACTGTCCTCCGCGTCCTTAAGGCAGGCAATGGCATAGGGAGTCGTCAGACAGTCCGCAAGGGCCCCCTCCACATCAAAAAAAACCAGGCCCTCCGGCCGCTTCAGGTCCTTAAAGGCCTCCAGAGCAGGGACCGGCTCCATCCCATACTTCTTTTTCCTCTCCTCCCGGGCGGCCAGGACCGCTTCTCTCTCTTCCCTTTCCTTTCTCTGCCGATACTCCAGAGGAGTCTCCCGGACGAAAAAAGGGCCCTCCCTGGCCTCCCACGCAAAGAGAATGGCCGCCAGATGGACGCACTTTTTCCCCTGTCTGCCCTCCTCGCAGTTACAGGACATAGGAACTTTTTCCCAGGTATCCTCCAGGCCTTCCGGTCTCCTCGTGATCTGCGCCTCGCATCCGTACCTGCGGCCGCTCCGGAAGCGGGCATAGCACCTCCTGCCATAGTTCTCATAGCGGGAGGCTTCCGCCTGCACAGTCTTCTTCTGTGCTCTTTCCAGGACCTTTGGATCGAAAAGACCGCGCCATTCCGCTTCCTTTTTGATCAGGTCCCCGGGTTCCTCCCGGCCCCAGCTCGCTCTGGGATAATAATCATCAACTGTAAAACGATACGCCATGACATGCCCTCTGCAGATTTCCCGAATCCATCCGGATCCAGTATAAGGATCCTTCAGACAGTCCTTACATCCTACTATCTAATCATTTTTCCCGGGTTTTGTCGACTGTATAAAATGTACCCATGAAATTGTCACGAAAGATTTCGACCTGCCTCAAACCCGCATAAATACTGGCTTTCTGCGAATCTGTACATTATTCCAGCTCAATGGTTCCGGGCGGCTTGGAAGTAATGTCGTATAGGACCCGGTTGACTCCGGGGACCTCGTTGATGATCCGGGTCATGCAGGTCTGGAGGACCGGCCAGGGCAGCTCTGCCGCTTCAGCGGTCATGAAGTCGCTGGTCAGGACGGCCCGGAGGATCACCGCCAGGCCATAGGTCCTGTGGTCTCCCTGGACGCCGACGCTGCGCATGTTGGAGAGGGCAGCGAAGTACTGGCCCAGGTCCGTATCCACGCCTGCCTTTGCCAGCTCCTCCCGGAAGATGGCGTCCGCTTCCTGGACGATCTTTACCTTCATGGGCGTGATCTCTCCCACGATCCTGACCCCCAGGCCGGGGCCCGGGAAGGGCTGGCGGTAGACCAGTTCCCTGGGGATGCCCAGCTGGAGGCCCACAGCCCGGACCTCATCCTTGAAGAGCATGCGGAGGGGCTCGATGGGAGTCTCATCAAAGCCCAGGGACCGGACCAGGTCGATGGGAAGACCGCCCACGTTATGGTGGGACTTGATCACATCGCCCTTTCCTCCGTCGCCGCTTTCCACCACGTCGGGATAGATGGTCCCCTGGGCGATATAGCGGACCTTGCCCTTGAACTTTCTGGCTTCATCCCCGAAGACCTGGGGGAAGACAGCTCCGATGACCGACCGCTTGCCCTCGGGATCCGATTCTCCCATGAGCTGGATAAAGAACCGGTCCTGGGCATTGACCCTGGTAAAGTCCAGGTCAAAGTTCCCTCCCGGCCCGAAGATGGCCTCCACCTCGTCGCCCTCGTTCTTCCGCATGAGGCCGTGGTCAACAAAGACGCAGTGGAGGTGGTCCCCGATGGCCCTGGACAGAAGGGCCGCTGCCACGGAGGAATCCACGCCCCCGGAAAGTCCCAGGATGACATGATCGTCTCCGATCTTTTCCCGGAGGGCCCGGATGGTCTCCTGGGCAAAGGATTCCATCTCCCAGTCGCCCCGGCAGCCGCAGATGTCCATGATGAAGTGCCGGAGCATGGCCGTTCCCTCCAGGGAATGGGTGACCTCCGGATGGAACTGGGTCGCGTAGAGACGTCTTCCGGCGTCTTCCATGGCGGCCGCGGGGCAGACGGGCGTATGGGCCGTAATGACAAATCCCTCCGGGACCTTCGCGATGTAGTCGGTGTGGCTCATCCAGGTCTGGGTCTGTTCAGAAACGCCGCAAAAGAGGGCCGAGTCCTTCCGGTCAATGGTGACCATGGTCTTGCCGTATTCGCTGACGGGGGCTGTCTCCACCCGGCCGCCCAATCTTTCCGCCATGAGCTGGGACCCGTAGCAGATGCCCAGGACCGGGATCCCCAGATCGAAGAGGTCCGGGGAACAGGAGGGAGATTCCGGGTCATAGACGCTGTTGGGGCCTCCGGTCAGGATAATGCCCTTTGGACGCATTTCCCGGATCTGGTCCAGGGCGGTCGTATAGGGATGGATCTCACAGTAGACTCTGCACTCCCGCACCCTGCGGGCGATCAGCTGCTTGTACTGGCCTCCGAAATCCAGGATCAGGATCATTTCTCTTTCCATTGGCTCCTCCTTTTCATCTTTCTTAATTCCCCAGGATCCGGCGGATGCTGAGGATGGACCGGTAGGAGGCATTGCCGTAGCAGATGCCTGCCGCCTGGTTGGCCGCGTGCACGATGACGCCGTCTCCCACATAGATGGAGACATGGCCCGGGTAGCAGATCAGGTCTCCGGGCCGGGCCTGGGCCAGGGAGGGAACGGATGTCCCGCTGTAGACCTGCTCCTCCGCGAGACGGGGGAGGGTAACGCCGAAGTGGGCATAGACGGCCATGGTAAAGCCCGAACAGTCACAGCCCCTTGTCAGGCTGGTCCCGCCCCAGAGATAGGGGTTCCCCACGAACTGGCAGGCGTAGGCCGCCAGTTCAGCCCCGGCGCCGCCGGAGGGGACGGCAGGGATCTCTTCCCGGGCTTCTTCCGGGTTGTTCTCCGGATCTCCTTCCGCCTCTGCCGCGGCCGCCGCGGCCCGCGCTTCCTCCTCCTGGCGGATCCGTTCCGCCTCCAGGGCCTGGATGGACTGGCCCTCCTCCCAGAGCTGGTCCTGCAGGTCCTGTGCCCGGGCTTCCAGGGTCTCGATCCGGACCTGGTAGTCGATATAGCGGGTCTTCTGGTCCTTCAGGTCCTCCTCCAGGCGCTTCCTGCTTTCCTCCAGTTCCTCCCTGGCCTCCTCCTCGGCCTGCCTGCGCTCTTCCAGGACCTTCTGGGCCTCCTGGCGCCTTTCCCGGGAGTCCCGGTAGCCCTGCAGCATCCTTCTGTCATAGGCGTAGAGGGCTTCGATATATTCGGCCCGGCTCTGCAGCTCGGACATATCCGCCGCGTGGAACAGGACGTCCAGATAGGTGGTATCCCCGGTCTCATAGATGGACTGGATCCTCCTTTTGATCCGGCCATAGAGAAGGGCCTCATTGGTCTGGGCCGTATCCACGGCTGCCTGGGCCTTTTCGATCTGCATCTCCAGGTCCTCGATCTCCTTTTCCGAGAGGGCAATGGAGGCCATGGTCATGGCGATCCTCTCTCCGGTGGCGTCCATCTGGACCTGGACCTCCTCCTGGCCCTCCTCCAGGCCGGCCTGGTCTTCCCTCACCTCTCCCAGCTCCTCCTGGGTCTCCTCCTGCTCCTCCCTGGCCTGGTCGATCATGTCCTGGACCGTGGATGCCCGGGCGGACAGGGGCAGCAGAAGACTGAAGACAAGCAGAAGAAGGAGCAGGCGGGGCAGCCCTTCAAGGTGCCGGTATGGACCGGCCAGGGCCTCTTTCCTTTTTTTCATAGGGCCGCTTTCCTTTCCCATGCGGGGGACAACATTTCAGACATCAGGATCCATTCAAAGAGGCCCTTCCGGATATGCCGGAAGGGCCCCTTGCGGTCTCTTACAGTTCGCAGTTTCCGACGGTCCTGGGGAAGGGCAGGACGTCGCGGATGTTGCCCATGCCGGTCAGATACATGACGCAGCGCTCAAAGCCCAGGCCGAAGCCCGCGTGGCGCACGGTGCCGAACCTGCGCAGGTCCAGATAGAACTGGTACTGGTCCTTTTCCATGCCCAGCTCATCCATCCTCTGCTCCAGCCTGGCCAGGTCTTCCTCTCTCTGGCTGCCGCCGATGATCTCGCCGATGCCGGGGACCAGGCAGTCCATGGCCGCCACGGTCTTTCCGTCCTCATTGAGCTTCATGTAGAAGGCCTTGATCTCCTTGGGATAGTCGGTCACGAAGACAGGGCGCCTGAATTCCTTCTCGGTCAGGAAGCGCTCATGCTCGGTCTGGAGGTCGCTCCCCCAGTGGACCTTGTATTCGAACTCGTCGTTGTGCTTTTCCAGGATCTCCACGGCCTCGGTATAGGTGATCCGGCCGAAATCGGAATTCATGACGTGGGTCAGCCTCTCGATCAGGCCCTTGTCGATGAACTGATTGAAGAAGGCCATTTCCTCGGGGGCCTTTTCCAGCACGTAGGCAATGATGTATTTGAGCATGTCCTCCGCCAGCTGCATGTCGTCCTGCAGGTCGGCAAAGGCCATCTCAGGCTCGATCATCCAGAACTCGGCCGCGTGGCGGGTGGTGTTGGATTTCTCCGCCCGGAAGGTGGGGCCGAAGGTATAGACATCCCGGAAGGCCATGGCGTAGGTCTCCACGTCCAGCTGGCCGCTGACGGTCAGGTTGGTCATCTTGCCGAAAAAGTCTTTGGAATAATCCACGCTGCCGTCCTCGGTCCTGGGAAGGTCCTCCAGAGGCAGGGTCGTGACCTGGAACATCTCGCCGGCGCCCTCGGCGTCAGATCCGGTGATGATGGGGGAATGCACGTAGACAAAACCCCTCTCCTGGAAGAACTGATGGATGGCAAAGGCGATCAGGGACCGGACCCTGAAGACAGCCGTAAAGGTGTTGGCCCTTACGCGCAGGTGGGGAATGGTCCTCAGGTATTCAAAGCTGTGGCGCTTCTTCTGCAGGGGATAGGAGGAGTCTGCCTTTCCTTCGATCTCCACCTGGCCGGCCTGCAGCTCAAAGGCCTGGCGGGCGCCGGGGGTCTCTACCAGGGTACCGGTCACGATGACGGCGCTGCCGACGGTCAGTCTGGCAGTCTCGGCAAAGCCTTCCATGTCGGCGGAATAGACGACCTGAAGGGTCCCGAAGCAGGAGCCGTCATTGATCGTCAGGAAACCGATCTTCTTGGAATCGCGGTTGGACCTGACCCATCCGCCTACGGTCACGCTCTTTCCGGCAAAGGCCGCTGTATCCCTGTAAATGTCTTTGATTTCAATCAGCTTGTATGTATCTCTCATCTTGTGCCTGTTTCTTTCCTTATGATGCGAAATGACGTGACTCGGTGCTCAGTTCTCTTCAGCGGGTGCCTGGGTCGAAGCTTCTGCCGGGGCAGCGGTGGATGCCTCTGCCGCTGTGGAGCCGGCTGCCGGCTGCGGCGCGACGACCGTGGCGATTCCGGCCAGATACTCCAGGACCCGGTTGCCCATGAGATTTTCTCTTTCCATTTCGATATTGGAGCCTTCCGTCATTTCCTCCACGGAGGTAAAGCCATTGGAGGCAGCTTCCTCCTCCAGCTTGGCCTGGAGCTCCTCATCCGTGACATTCAGTCCCTCCGCGTCGGCGATGGCGCCGAGCACGACAAGCTGACGGCTGTATACGACTGCCATCTCCCGGATATCCTCTTCATAGGTCTCTGCGGTCGATCCGTAGTAGGACATGAAGGTCGCCAGGTCGATCCCGTACATATCGGCATAGCTGGTGAACATTTCCACGTATGCGCCGTTGATGCGGTCGACCAGGGCCCCGGGAAGGTCCTGGGTGAAGGTGGAATTGTCCACCAGGTAGTTCAGGATGGCAGACTGGAGGTTCTCGTTGTAGTTGTTGTCCTCATTCATCTGGAGCTGGTCCCGCTCATAGGCCCTGAACTCCTCCACGTTGGTGATCTTTTTGCCGTCCTCATCCACGATGCCGTTGCCGGCTATGAATTCATCTGTCAGGGCCGGGATCTGGGACCTCTGGATGGAATTGATGGTCACCTCGAAGACCACATCCTGGCCGGCCAGCTCTTCTGAGCCGTAATCCTCAGGGAAGGTAAGGGGAAGCTCCAGGCTTTCTCCCACCTGATGGCCGATCAGGCCCTCTTCAAAACCGGCGATGAAGGATCCGGACCCGATCTCCAGGTCATAGCCCTCTGCCGTGCCTCCGTCAAAGGCTTCGCCGTCCTTTTTTCCTGTAAAGTCGATGTTGACAATGTCGCCGGTCTGGACATCCGTCCTGTCCGTGACCTCCACCAGTTCTTCGTTCTGGGCCATGAAGCTGTCGATCTCCGCCTGGACATCGGCGTCATCGATGATGGCCTTGGGCTGGACCTCTACGGTGAACTCCTTGTAGGGAGCCACATCTACGTAGTCAGCCGGGTCGAAGCCGGACAGATACGCCATGGCCTCTTCCGCCTCAGCGGCAGCCGCGGTATCCGCTTCCCCCGCGCCCTCCTGATTTCCGGAGCAGGCGGCAAGGCCGGTGACCATAGAGAGCGCCAGCAGGCATGCAAGTACTCTTTTTTTCATAATGATCCTTTCCTGAATGTGTTGGGATTTCCGCAGGCCGCGGGCGTTCCTTTCGCCTCCGGGATCAGGGGGGAGCGGATGTCCCTCCGGCAGCGGCCTGGTATCGGATTAACTTCCTTATCTTACCATAACCGGCCGTCTTACGAAAGAACTTAATGCGTCCGGCAGGCCCCAAATCCCTGTTTTTCTAGGTTGCCACCTCATTTAAAGAATGATAAAATTCTAGTTGACTGTTCGCAGGGCCGCCCCTGCCCGTACAGATTCATCCGAAAAAAGGGAGGGAAACCATTGAGTAAGGTTACCATTGTATTACTGATCATTCTTGCCATTCTCCTGATTGCCATGGTCGTGCTCTACTTCGTAGGCAAAAGGCTCCAGGCCAGACAAGAGGAACAGACGGCCCAGATCGAGGCTTCCAAGCAAAGGATCGATCTTCTGGTCATAGACAAAAAACGGATGAAGCTCAAGGAATCCGGTCTGCCCCAGCAGGTCATTGACGGCACCCCCTGGTACGCCCGCCGCGGCAAGGTCCCGGTAGTCCGGGTCAAGGCCGGTCCCCAGGTCCTCAACATGGTCTGCGATGACGCCATCTTCGACGCCATTCCTGTCAAGCAGAAGATCCGGGCAGAGGTCAGCGGCATCTACATCGTCAGCGCGAGAGGCTCCAAGGGCCAGAAGCTGACAGTTCCCGATGACGGCAAGAAGAAGGGCTTCTGGCGCAGGACCCTGGAAAAGGTCCAGGAAAAGGCAGGCGCCAAGCCGGTCAAATAAAAAAGCCTTCCAGAGCGTCGATCCGGATCCGGATCATGCAGGACGTTCTCTCCGAAGCATCCATGTCAAGCGTGTAGGCCACCTTGACATGGATGCTTTTTCTGGTCCTTTCCGCTTCGGCCCGGTCCGTATGGAGGGTCATGGGAAGGGCCCCGAAGGGGGTCTCATAGAGGAAGGCGTGGTCTTCCCCCTCCCTGAATACCATCCGGGAGGAAAAGGCTCCTCTCCTTTCCAGGATCAGGCTCCCCTGCCCGATCTCCATCCGGGTCCGGATCTCCTCCCCTCCGTCAGTGCTTTCCCTGTAAACGCAGACGAAGCTGCCGCCTTCCCGGCAGCAGCTCCCTTCATAGTCATTTCTGGTCCTCATGGGCTGCCCGTCCGCTCCCGTCTGGGTGCTCATGATCCTGATCCGGACTTTCAAGCCGCTGGCTCCTTTCTGCCTGTCCGGCTCCTTCCCGACCGTCAGTATTCCTCGATGTTGACGGTCTTGGCGGACAGGATGCCGTATTTGATGATCGAATTGGCGAACTGGCGGAACTTTTCCGCCATGTCGCTGACAAAGAACCGGTACTGGCTCTCGGCCGCTCCCAGGGCCGGCGCCTCCTCCGCCTGCAGGTCCATGTCCCGCAGCAGCTGGCCCAGCTCCTGGGCCGTCTCATAGGCGGGATTGACCAGCTGGACATCCGGTCCCACCACCTTGCCGATGGTCCTGCGGATCAGGGGATAGTGGGTGCAGCCCAGGATCAGGGTGTCGATCTCCTGGTCCAGAAGGTCTGCCAGATAGCGCCTGGCGATCTCCTCCGTCACGGGATCCTCCCAGAGGCCCTCCTCCACCAGGGGGCAGAAAAGGGGACAGGCCCTGCCCAGGACCTGGGCAGAGGGCATGATCTCCTTCAGGTAGTCGGCGTATATCCCGCTGCCGATGGTGGCTGAGGTCCCGATGACCCCGATCTTCCCGTTGCGGGTGATGGAGGCAGCCGTCCTGGCCCCCGGCAGGATCACGCCGATGGTCGGGACCGGACAGTCCTTTTCGATCTCCGGCAGGGCGTAGGCGCTGGCCGTATTGCAGGCAACGGCAATGGCCTTGACATTCTGCTCCAGCAGAAAGCGGACGATCTGCCGGGAATAGCGCAGGATCGTCGACTGGGACTTGCTCCCGTAGGGGACCCTGGCCGTATCGCCGAAATACACGATCTTCTCATTGGGCATCTGGCGCATGATCTCCCGCGCCACCGTCAGCCCGCCTACCCCGGAATCAAAGACTCCGATGGGCAGTTCTTTTCTGTTCTCCATCAGTAACTCCTGCGCTGCATGATACGAAGCTGTTCCAGTATGGAATCCCTCTGGTTCTCGATGTGGACCCGGGCCATGGCGGCGGCCTCCTCCTCATTGCCCTCCAGGATGGCCTGGCAGAGGGCGTCATGCTCCATGACCAGCTGTTCATACAGCCTGACGTCCCGGATATAGGCAAAGCGGTAGCGGTAGATGTTGTCGGCCAGCCGCTCCAGGGTCTTGCTCAGGGTATGGTTGTCGGCCGCCTCGGTAATGGCGTCATGGATGTCCACGTCCGCCTCCGTGATGGCCAGCTGGTCGCCCTTGAGGACGGCCTCCTTGAAGCCCTTGTTGGCCGCCCGGAGCCTTTCCTTCTGTTCCGGCGTGATCCGCCTGCTGGCCAGTCTGGCGCAGAGCTCATCCAGGCTGGAGCGGACCTCCAGGACATCGATGATCTCGCTTTCCGTGATCTGGGCCACCCGGGCCCCGCTGCCGGGGATAATGGTGACCAGGCCCTCCAGCTCAAGCTTCCGGATCGCTTCCCGGATAGGCGTCCGGCTGGTCCCCAGCATCTTTCCGAGACGGATCTCGGTCAGCCTTTCTCCCGGTTCCAGCCGTCCTGTCAGGATCGCCTTCCTGAGAGCCAGAAAGACCGTCTCCCTGAGCGGAATGGACGGATCTTCCGATACAGTGATGATTTCCAGCGCGTTTCCCCTGGGTTCCAACATTTTCCCTCCCTGCCGCCAGGCGGCCGTGTGCATGCGTGCGGGCCGGATCTCTCCGCCGGCTCCTCAGACAAAGTCCGTACAGACGCTGTAGCAGTCCTTAAAGGCCTCCTCCCTCCGGAAGGCCTCCAGGGCCTCCTGGGCCCTTTCCTTTTCCTCAAAAATGGCAAATACGGAGGGGCCGCTTCCGGACATCCGGGCCGTCAGGGCCCCTTTTCCCATCAGGAAGGCTTCGATCTGCCCGATCAGGGGGATCCTTTTTCCCGTCACGCTCTCCAGCACGTTGGAGCAGCGGCCTGCCATGCCGGCCAGGTCCCCGCTTTCTATGCAGGCGATCATGCCGTCGATATCCGGATGGTCCAGATGGTCCATGGCGTCTATGGCCCGGTAGATCTCCCCTGTGGAAATGCCCTGGGGAGGCTTGACCAGGACCAGATGGCAGCGGGGAGCCGGGGCCAGGCCTGTCAGCTTCTCTCCGATGCCCTCGGCCAGCCTGGTGCCGCCCGCGATGCAGTAGGGGATATCCGCCCCCAGGGGCAGGGCCAGGGCCTGGAGCTCCTCGTCCGGGATCTCCGGCACGTAGAGGTCCCGGAGGGCCCTGAATACGCAGGCCGCGTCCGTGCTGCCGCCGGCCAGGCCGGCCGCCACGGGAATGTTCTTGGTCAGCTCGATATCAATGGTATCCCGGATGTCATAGGCGTCGCACATGACGCAGGCCGCGTGCACGATCAGGTTGTCAGGCCCGGTGGGAATGTCCTGCGATTCGGTATGCAGGGCAATATAGGGGCTGCCCGCGGAAATGCCCTGGACCGTAAATTTCAGGCTGTCGTGGATGCCGATCTCCTGCATGACCATCCGGACCAGGTGGTATCCGTCCTCCCTCCGGCCCAGGACGTCCAGGGCCAGGTTGATCTTGGCATGCGCTTCACAGGTTATTGTTCTCATGTTTCCTCTGATTCCTCCTTGCCGCGGCAGGGCCCCGGCAAACTCTTTTTTATCTGACGGCGCCGATCAGGTCCCGGACCGACCCGATCCCGTGCCGGACCAGGTAGGCTTCGATCCCGTCCGCGATCTCCTCTGTCAGATAAGGATTGACAAAGTTCATGGCCCCGGCCGCCACCGCGCTTGCGCCGGCCAGGATGAATTCCAGGGCGTCCTCCGCCGAAGCGATGCCTCCCATCCCGATGATGGGGATGCTGACGGCCTGAGAGGCCTGCCAGACCATGCGGACCGCCACGGGCCGGATGGCAGGGCCCGAAAGGCCCCCGGTCTTATTGGCCAGGACAAAGGTCCTTTTTTCCACGTCGATCTTCATGCCCGTCAGGGTATTGATCATGGACAGGGCGTCCGCCCCGCCCGCCTCGGCCGCCCTTGCCGTTTCGGCAATGTCGGTCACGTTGGGGGTCAGCTTCATGATGACGGGCTGCCTGGCGATGTCCTTGATCCGGCGGGTGATCCGGTAAAGGGCCTCGGGCTTCTGGCCGAAGGCAATGGCCCCCTCCTTAACGTTAGGGCAGGATACATTGATCTCCAGCATGTCCACCGGCTCATCGGCAAGCCGCTCGACCACGGCCAGGTATTCCTCCTCCGTCCTGCCGCAGACATTGACGATGATCCTGGTATCGAACTGCTTCAGAAAAGCCAGGTCCCTTTCCACAAAGACCTCTACGCCGGGGTTCTGGAGCCCGATGGCGTTGAGCATGCCGGAGGTCACCTCCGTGACCCGGGGCGTGGGATTGCCGGGCCAGGGCACGCTGGAGACTCCCTTGGTCACCACGGCGCCCAGCCGGTTCAGATCCACGAACTGTCCGTATTCCATGCCGGACCCGAAGGTCCCGGAGGCGGTCATGACGGGGTTCTTAAAGGAAACGCCGGCGATATTCACTGATAGATCTGGTCTGTTCACGTCTTCCTCCTCCCTGTCAGATCTCCACGTCCCGGGCCCTGAAGACGGGGCCCTCCGTGCAGACTCTGGCGTTCTTCACATGGGAGTGGCCGTCCACCTCCCGGGTCTTTGCCACGCAGCCCAGGCAGGCGCCTACCCCGCAGGCCATGCGCTCTTCCAGGGAAATGAAGCATTCGGCGTCCATCTCTTCGGCCAGGCCGGCGACGGCCCGGAGCATGGGCATGGGGCCGCAGGCGCAGATCACGTCCGCGGACAGGGACAGGGCCCTTGCCGCGTCCGTCACGGTCCCGGAAAAGCCGGCGGACCCGTCGTCCGTGGCGGCATAGGCTTCACAGACCTTCTGAAAATCCTCAAAGAGGAAGAGCTCTTCGTTCCGGTAGCCCATAAGGGCCCTGACCCTGGTGCCGGGCAGGGAGGTAAGGGCCTTTGCCAGCTCCAGCATGGGAGGGATCCCGATGCCGCCTCCCATCAGGAGGACGTCTTTGCCCGCCATGGATCCTGTGTCATAGCCGTTCCCCAGGATCCCCAGCATGGAGAACTCATCTCCCCGCTTCAGACTGGCCAGGCTCCTGGTCCCTTTTCCTCCTGCCCGGTAGACAAAGCGGAGGGCGGACAGGTCCCTCCTCCATTCGCAGATGGAGATGGGCCGCATCAGCATGCAGGCAGGATCGGGAGGAAAAAGGCCAGCGAACTGGCCGGGCCTGACCTCACCGGGGGCCTGTCCCTTTTCATACTGGGCCAGCAGGGAATAGATCCCTTCCGCCAGCTCTCTGTTCTCCAGGACCCGCATCCGGGTCTTTTTCTTTGCTGTTTCCATCATCAGTCCCTGTCTCCTCTTTCAGGCAGTTTTTCCGAAGAGGGTCCTGCTGTTCCTGTCATAGGTCTCCTGGATCAGGTCACGGACCTGGTCCGGCAGGACCTTCTGCTGCTTCCGGTCCATGCCCTCTGTCTCAATGGGCTCTCCGAACTCTATGATGACCGGGACCCGCTTGGGCCTGGGGAAATGGTCCTCCAGAAGGTCTCCGGTATTGACCAGGGTCACCGGCACCAGGGGGACGCCGGGCTTGGTGGCGATCTTGAAGCTGCCGGCGTGGAATTCCAGCAGGGTCCCTTCCACCTTGTTCCGGGTGCCCTCCGGGAATACGAACATGTTCCAGCCGGATTTGACATACTCGATGGCCGTCAGGATGGTCTTCAGGCCCTTGCGGGCGTCCTGGCGGTCCAGGAACAGGCATTTGATATCCAGCATCTGCATCCGGAGGAGGGGGACCTTTTCCAGCTCCTGCTTGGCGATGAAGCCCACGGGCTTTTTCATGCAGGCCACGATGGCCAGGATGTCCATGATGCTCCGGTGGTTGCCCACAAAGACACAGGTCCGGTCCATGGGGACCCTGTCCAGGCCGATGACGGTGGTGGGGCCTCCGGCAAAGATCCAGACGAGCTTGACTGCCAGATGGACATAGCCGTAGCGGAGACGGTCCCTGAGAGAGGGATCGGCCAGGCCGACCAGCAGGGTCAGGAAATGCCAGACACAGCCGATGAGAAGAACGATGACAACAAGGATGAGCGCGAACAGTCCGCGAATATAACCCATAGGATTCCCTCCGTTCTCGTATGTGACTTATTTCATTTTCCCTATTGTATACAATAACCGCGGAAAAGTATAGAGAAACTTGTATACAGGCCGTATACAAACTGTATACAATCTCCGGACCTCCTTTTCCGCCTCCCTCCCGGGAATCTTTTGCCCCTTTTCCGCCGATGGGGTATACTTCAGATAAACATGATCATCTGACAAAAAAGGAGGTCGCGCATGCTTCTGATCCGGAACGGAACCCTGATCAACCCCGGGCTCTCCCAGGAGGGCTCCTATGACATCCTGGCCGCGGGCGGCAGGATCCTGGCCATCCGGCCGGAACTGGATGAGGAACTGGCCCAGCGGCTGGCCCTGGCAGAGGGCCTTCCCCCGGAGGACCTGGAGGTCCTGGACGCCCGGGGGCTTTACGTCCTTCCCGGCCTCATCGATACCCACGCCCATTTCCGGGATCCGGGCTTCACCTATAAGGAAGACCTCTTTTCCGGGGCCGCCGCGGCGGCCAGGGGCGGCTATACCACCGTCATCCTCATGGCCAATACAAAGCCGGCCGTAGATACCGCGGAAAGGCTCCGGGCCATTCAGGAACGGGCGGCCTCTGCCCCCATCCGGCTCCTCCAGGCCGCCAACGTGACCCGGGACATGGCCGGCAGGGAACTGGCCGACCTGCCCGCCCTGGCAGAGGCCGGCGCCCCCTGCTTTACGGATGACGGCCTGCCCGTCATGGACCCCGACATCCTCCGGGCCGCCCTTCGGGCCGCCTCCCCCCTCGGCCTTCCGGTCTCCCTCCACGAGGAGGACCCGGCCCTGATCGCCCAGAACGGGATCCACGGCGGAGGCCGGGCCGCGGCCCACTATGGGATCGGCGGCTCTCCCCGGGAGGCGGAATATACCATGATCCGGAGAGACCTGGCCATAGCCGTGGAGGAAAAGGCCCGCCTTGTCATCCAGCACATCTCCACGAAAGAAGGAGTGGAGGCGGTCCGGCAGGCCCGGAAGGTCAACCCTCTCATCCATGCCGAGGCCACGCCCCACCACTTCTCCCTGACCGAGGAGGCCGTGATCGAAAAGGGGACCCTGGCCAAGGTCAATCCCCCCATCCGGACCGAGGAGGACCGGATGGCCATCATCGAGGGCATGAAGGACGGGACCATCGACATCATCGCCACCGACCACGCCCCCCACGCCTCCTATGAGAAGGAAAGGCCCCTGACCCAGGCTCCTTCGGGCATGATCGGCCTGGAGACCGCCCTGTCCCTGGCCTACAGGAACCTGGTCCTGCCGGGCCACCTGACCCTGATGGAGATGACGGCCCTCTTCACCTCCAACCCTGCCGCTTACTATCACCTGGAGGGAGGCGTCATCCGGGAGGGGGCACCGGCCGATTTCTGTCTCTTCTCTCCCGACAGCCAGTGGAAGGTCCCGGAGACCTTCGCCTCCAGGTCCTCCAACTCCCCCTTCATCGGAGAGGTCCTGCCGGGCCTTGTGGCCTTCACCATCTGCAGGGGAAAGGTCGTCTGCCGGGCAGAGGCCCATTTACATTGATACAGGAAAAAGATCTTTTCCTTCCTTTATTATCGTTCAGACCAGCAGACAGGGCAGCATGGGATCCCATGGAATTCCATTGGATGCCATAGCATGATAAGAAGCTCCGCTCCAGGCCGGAAGACCGGTCTGGAGCGGAGCTTCTTCTTTTGCAGTTCTGCTTTTTTACATAGGATGAGGAGCCTGTCTCAGGCTTCTTCCAGGCAGCCCTTCACGAAGGCGGCCAGGTCCTCCAGGCGCATGCCCCGGGAGGCCTTGAAAAGGAAGGCCGTATCAGGGCCTGCCAGGTCCTTCAGGACAGCCCTGGCTTCCTCCTGGTCCCTGCAGGCATAGATCCGGGCAAGGCCAGCCTTCCCGGCCTCCTCCGCGATATAGCCCGCGGCCCGGCCCACCGTGACCAGGATGTCCGGAGAAAACTCCGCGGCGGCCCGGCCCACCTCCCGGTGGAGGGCCTCCTCCATATCGCCCTGCTCCAGCATGTCGCCCAGGACCGCGATCTTCCTGCTTTCCTCCCGTCTGGACAGGATCCGCAGGGCAGCCTTCATGGAGGCGGTGTTGGCGTTATAGGCGTCGTTGAGGATGGCTGTGTTCCCGGAAAGGCGCTCGATGTTCATCCGCATCTTTGTGGGCACATAGGATTCGATGCCGGCGCAGATCTCCTCCGGGGCCAGGCCGAAGGCCAGGCCGGCCGCGATGGCCGTCAGGACGGAATAGATCATGTGATAGCCCGGCTGGGGCACCGTGACGGGGAAGGAGCCCGCCGGCGTCTTTGCCGTAAAGGTCAGCTTCTCCGAAAAGCTGTCGTCGATGTCCTCCGCCCGGACCTGGCAGCCTTCGCCCGCTCCGATCCAGGTCACGGGACAGGGATAGGTCCTGCCGGGCAGGAGGTCATCGTCCCCGTTCAGGATGGCAAAGCCGTCCCCGGAGAGGCCCTCAAAGATCTCGCACTTGGCCCTGAGGATATTCTCCCGGCTTCCCAGGATCCCGATGTGGGCGTCGCCGATGTTGGTGATGACCGCGCAGGAGGGCCTGGCGATCCGGGTCAGACAGGAGATCTCGCCCAGGTGGTTCATGCCCATCTCGACGACCGCCATCTCATGGCCGGATTCCAGTCCCAGGAGGGTCCTGGGCAGGCCGATGTTGTTGTTGAAGTTGCCCTGGGTCTTGAGGACCCTGTACTTCTGCTCCAGGACCGCTGCCAGCATGTCCTTGGTGGTGGTCTTGCCCACAGACCCGGTCACGCCGATCACCGGGATCCGGAACCGGGACCGGTACCAGGCCGCCAGGTCCCCGTAGGCCTTAATGGTGTCCTCCACCAGGATCAGGACCCGGTCCTCCCGGATCTTTTCGGGCACCTCCTGGACCACGCAGGCGGCGGCGCCGGCCTCAAAGGCCGCGTCCACGAACCTGTGGGCGTTGATCTTTTCTCCCACAAAGGCGAAGAAGACGTCTCCCTCTTCGACCTGCCTGTTGTCTGTCCGGATCTCCCGGACCAGGGCCGTATCGGAAGGCGTCCCTCCCAGGACCCTTCCGGAGACCGCCTGGATCAGGTCGGTCAGTCTGATTGCTTCCATATACCTCTTACCCTCTTACTCTGTATCTCCTGCTGTCCTTCCCGGTCTCCGGGCTGAAATCAGTAGCGGTTCACGTTCAGGGCGCCCTGGACGATCTGCTCGCAGAGCTCGTCGTAGCCGATGCCCACCGCGGCCGCCTCCTGGGGCACCAGGCTGGTGGGGGTCATGCCGGGCAGGGTATTGACCTCCAGGAACCAGACCTCATCGTCGTCCGTCACGATGAAGTCGGACCGGGAATAGGTATGAAGGCCTACGGTAGAGTGGACCTTCAGGGCCATCCGGCCCATCTCCGCCTCCACCTCGGGGGTGCAGCGGCCGGGACAGATCTCCAGGGTGGCGCCTGCCTTGTACTTGTTGGTATAGTCATAGTGCCCTACTGCCGGAGCGATCTCCACGGAAGGCAGAGCCTTATGGTTCAGGACGCCGCAGGTGAACTCCCGGCCCTCGATGTACTGCTCGATCAAAAGACGCCTGTCCAGCTTCAGACAGGCACGGATGGCCGGCTCGACGCCCGCCTGGTCCTTAACGATATGCACGCCGATGGAGGAGCCGCCGCCCGGGACCTTGACCACGCAGGGAGCCTTGGTCTCAGCCGCGATGGCCGGGATGTCCTTTTCCCTGACCATCTCGTAGGACTTCCACTCCGGGGTCCGGATGCCCACGGTCCTGACAATCTCCTTGGTCCTGGTCTTGTTCATGGCTATACCGGCGCCCAGATAGCCGGATCCCGTGTAGGGGATCCCCATCAGGTCAAAGGCCGCCTGGACCCTGCCGTCCTCGCCGTTGATGCCGTGGAGGCCGATAAAGACCACGTCGGCCATGGCGCAGATCTCCAGGACCCCCTGTCCGAAGATGGAAGGGCTCTTCAGCTTCCGGGAGGCCCGGACCGCCTCCAGGTCAGGCTCTATGCCGTCGAACTCGGCCGGAGCCAGAGGCGGCAGGTCTTCAAACAGGTCTGCCGGATCGCCTTCGAAGTCCTCCAGGCCCATGAACATGTCCACCAGGACGGCCTTATGGCCCTTTCTCCGAAGGGCCGCGCAGACCCTGGTCCCGGTGATGATGGATATTTTTCTCTCTGTGGAAAGACCGCCGCATAATACAACGATTTTCATCTGATTTCCTCCGTTTATGCTTGATGGGATGCTTAAAGGCTATTATACGAAATGCCGCCCTGACTCACAAGGGCGGGAGAAGCGGGAGAAGGGCCCGGCCGGAGAAAAAAGCTGCCGCATCCGAAGATACGGCAGCTCTTTGCTGTCACATATGGACCGGCGTCAGGCCTGGGTCTTGGGCTTTCTGCCCCTCCTGGACCTGATCTGCACGGGCTGCAGATGCCAGATGTCATCCACATACTCCCGGATGGTGCGGTCGGAAGAGAACTTGCCGCAGCAGGAAGTATTGAGCATGGCCATCTTTGCCCAGCGCTTCTGGTTCCTGTAGGCCTTGTCGACCTCTTCCTGGGCCTGGGCGTAGGACCGGAAATCCTTCAGGATGAAGTAGCGGTCTGCCGGATCCATGCCGTTCCTGTACAGAAGAGAGTTGTACAGAGGACGGAAGAGCTCGGGGTTCTCGGGGGAATAGGTCCCGTTGACCAGCTGTACCAGGACCTGGCGGATCTCACCGTCTTCGTTGAAGATCTGCATGGGATCATAGCCGCCGTTCTTTTCAAAGTTAATGACCTCTTCAGAGGACAGGCCGAAGATGAAGGCGTTCTCTCTGCCCACCTCTTCCACGATCTCGACGTTGGCGCCGTCCATGGTGCCCAGGGTGACCGCGCCGTTGGCCATGAACTTCATGTTGCCGGTACCGGAGGCTTCCTTGGAGGCTGTGGAGATCTGCTCGGAGACATCGGCCGCCGCAATGATGATCTCATTGTTGGAGACGCGGTAGTCCTCGATGAAGACGACCTTGATCTTGTCGTTGATGGACTCGTCGTTGTTGATGACGTCCGCCACGGAGTTGATCAGCTTGATGGTC
>CAMOUD010000021.1 GCA_946626215.1 uncultured Lachnospiraceae bacterium | reverse complement strand
AGACTGTAAATCTGTTGTCAGTGACTTCGGTGGTTCGAATCCACCCCCATCCACTGCTTCTTCGGAAGCTCAATTGAATATCGCGGGGTGGAGCAGTCTGGAAGCTCGTCGGGCTCATAACCCGAAGGTCGTAGGTTCAAATCCTACTCCCGCTATTTATGCCCAGATAGCTCAGTTGGTAGAGCAGAGGACTGAAAATCCTCGTGTCACTGGTTCGATTCCGGTTCTGGGCATTTTTCATTGTATATAAAGCAAATAGGGGCGATTAGCTCAGGTGGTAGAGCACTTGACTTTTAATCAAGTTGTCGAGGGTTCGAGTCCCTCATCGCTCAGTAAGCGGCCGCGGCTTCATGCCGCGGCCTTTTCATATGCTTTCAGCAAACGCGTTCAGCATAAAAAGAAAGGAACAGGTGCCCGGTCTGTTCCTTTCTTTTCCTGTCTTCAGTTTTCTTCCTCTTCCTTCTTCAGGCAGTTCTCGCAGATCCCGGAATAAATGATGGAATAGGATTCCACTCTTCCCGAAAAGCCCGCCGCTTTCAGATGCAGGCCGGCCGCCGGCATGTCATAGGTGTTCAGGTCCCGGAGGGCTCCGCACTTTCTGCAGAGGAAGTGCTCATGCTGGGTGATGTTGGAATCAAAGTGGACAGCGTTGTCGCCGATATCCACGGAGGAGATCCTGCCCATTTCCTTGAGCAGCATCAGGTTCCGGTAGACGGTCCCGAGACTGATATTGGGATAGGATTCACGGACTCCTTCATAGACGACGCTGGCAGTCGGATGGTCTTCTCTGTCTTTGATGAAATCCCATACAGCCTGCCTCTGTCTGCTGTATTTTAAAGCCATGATGGTCCCCCTTTTACAATAACAGGAATGATTTCTAATTCGTTGTGTTCATTGTGCCTTATTGTTCTTTTGTTAGTCAATGCTAAATAACTGCCGAAATCCGCCGGTGCCGGCACTGGCATCTTCCATTGGAAGACAGAGCGGGCAGGGGACTGGGCGATGGAGTTTTTTGCCGGTATCCTATATAATCGGTGTAGGCAACAGACAGTGCTAACGGCAGACCGGCCCTGCCGCCTCCGATCCGGTCTGCGGAGGATATCCATGACCTTCAGAAAACGACTGATCATATCTTTTTCGACCATCATTGTGGTCCCGCTCATCCTGCAGATGATCGGCTTCCTGGTCCTGGGCAACTACATGTTCAGTTCCCGGTCCACGACGCGCCGGATCCAGAGCTATTCTTCCCTGACCGACGCGGCTCCCAAGAGGGAAATGGCGGCCAGGCTCTACGATACGGTGGCGGCCAGGCTCTCCCAGGATCCCGCCGCCCTGGAGTCGGACGCCTATCTGGCTGAGCTGTCCGCCTCGGCCGCTGACTGCGAGTCCTACCTGATCCTGACCCGGGAGGGCCAGGTCATCTATACGGACGACCGGAAGGAGACGGACCTGATCATGGACCAGCTTCCCGGCATCGGGGAGGAGAGAGCCCTTTTAACAGATTCTGAATGGAAGAGGGACGATTCCGTATACTATATTGGAACTGCCAACGAAGCTGTCAGACGACTGGCCTTTACCTTCCGGGACGGCAGGGCCGGCATGCTCTATATCGTGACCGGGATCACGGTCCTGATCTCGCCTGACTTTCTTTCCGGCCTTATGATCTCCATGGTCGTGACCCTGGCCATCACAGCGATCCTCCTCACCAGATGGCTGGAAAAGTCCTTTTTCGGCCCCATCGGGGTCCTCAACCTGGGTATGGGCAGTATCCGTGACGGGAACCTGGATTATCCCCTGAGAACGAGCGAGAAGGGAGAGATCGGGGAGCTCTACCGGAACTATGAGGAAATGCGGCTCAGGCTCAAGGAATCGACGGATGAAAAGCTGGAGAGGGAGCGGGCCAACCGGGAGCTCATCAGCAACATCTGCCATGACCTCAAGACCCCCATTACCTCCATCAAGGGATATGTGGAGGGCCTGATCGACGGAGTCGCCAATACGCCGGAAAAGAGAGAGAAGTATATCCGGACCATCTACAACAAGGCCTGCGACCTGGACCGGCTGATCAATGAGCTGACCCTCTACTCCCGCATAGACAACGACAGGGTCCCCTATAACTTCCACAGGGTCTCCGTATCGGATTACTTCGGGGACTGCGTGGAGGAGATCGGCATCGACCTGGAGCAGCGGGGCATCGAGCTCAACTATTCCAACATGGTCCCTCCGGGGACCAGGATCATCGCCGATCCTGAGCAGATGAAAAGAGTCATTAACAATATTGTGGGGAACAGTGTAAAATATATTGATAAACCCCATGGCCGCATCGACATCCGGATCCTGGATGAGGAGGATTCCATCCGGGTGGAGATCGAGGACAACGGCAAGGGCATCGGCGCCCGGGACCTCCCCTATATCTTTGACCGTTTCTACCGGACCGATTCCTCCAGGAATTCCTCCCAGGGCGGGAGCGGCATAGGCCTGTCCATCGTAAAGAAAGTCATAGAGGACCACGGAGGCTATATCTGGGCCACCAGCACCCTCGGAGAAGGGACCTGCATGCACTTTGTGCTTCGGAAATATATGGAGCAGAACCGGGCTGCCCAGTCGGAGAGCTGGACAGTCTGAGCGGAAAGGAAAGAAGTATGAGCAGAATTCTGATTATTGAAGATGAAGAGTCCATCGCCGATCTGGAGAAGGACTATCTGGAACTGTCAGGCTTTGACGTCCAGATCGAGAGCCGGGGAGACAGCGGCCTGGAGGCGGCCCTTCATACGGACTTCGACCTGATCGTCCTGGACCTTATGCTGCCCGGCATGGACGGCTTTGAGGTATGCCGCCGGATCCGGGAGAAACGGGACGTGCCGATCCTCATGGTCTCGGCCAAGAAGGACGATATCGACAAGATCCGGGGCCTGGGCCTGGGAGCAGACGATTACATGACCAAGCCCTTCAGCCCTTCAGAGCTGGTGGCCAGGGTCAAGGCCCACATGTCCAGATACCAGAGGCTGGTGGGGGCCGGACAGAAGACCAACGATATCATTGAGATCCGGGGCCTCAAGATCGACAAGACCGCCCGCAGGGTCTATATCGACGGAGTGGAAAAGAACTTTACCACCAAGGAATTCGACCTGCTGACCTTCCTGGCGGAAAATCCCAACCATGTCTTCAGCAAGGACGAGCTCTTCCGCAGGATCTGGAACATGGAGGCGGTGGGCGACAACGCCACGGTCACGGTCCATATCAAGAAGATCCGGGAAAAGATCGAATTCGATACCTCCAAGCCCCAGTATATTGAGACCATCTGGGGCGTCGGCTACCGGTTCCGTATATGAGCGCCATCAGGCTGGACAAATACCTGGCCGATATGGGGCTGGGGACCAGGAGCGAGATCAGGAAGGCGGTCCGGTCCGGCCTTGTGACCGTGGACGGCCAGCCCGTCCGGGACCCGGGCCTGCGGGTGGAAAAGACCGCGGACATAGCCTTTGACGGAAAGCCCGTGGGCTATGAGGACCTGGTCTACTACATGCTCCATAAGCCTGCCGGGGTCATCACGGCCACCGAGGACGCCAGGCAGGAGACCGTCCTGGACCTGATCCGGGAGGAGAAGACCCGGAGGGACCTCTTTCCGGTGGGCCGCCTGGACAAGGATACGGAGGGCCTTCTTCTGATCACCAACGACGGACAGCTGGCCCACAGGCTCCTGTCTCCCGCCAGGCACGTGGACAAGCGCTATTTTGCCCGGGTCCGGGGACATCTTGGTCCGGAGGAGGTCAGGCGCTTCGAGGAAGGGATCGTCCTGGAGGACTTTACCGCCCTCCCGGCCCTTCTTACGATCCTCTCGGACGGTCCGGTCTCGGAAGCCCTGGTCACGGTCAGGGAAGGGAAGTTCCACCAGGTCCGGCGGATGTTCGCGGCCCTGGACCGGGAAGTCGTCTATTTAAAGCGCCTGTCTATGGGAAGCCTTCAGTTGGATGAGGACCTGCCCAGGGGGGCCTGCCGGAGACTGAGCCGGGAGGAGATCGGCCGGCTCCGGATGGAGGCCGGCCTGGAATGACCTTCCGCGCGGAGCGCGGACGCCGTCTGTCGGACGGCAGAAAGGGGAATATGATTACGGATAAGATGAAAGCCGCGGCCGCGGCCGCCCTGCTGGCCCTGGTCCTGGCAGCCTGCTCCGGCAGCCAGCCGCAGCCGGGTCCCCAGGAGGCTGCCGCGGCGGAGACGGCGCCCGGAGAGGCCATGACTCAGGCGCCGGCAGAGGAAGCGGCAGAGGAAACGGCGCCGGCAGAAGAAGCGGCGGAGGCTGCCACGGAAGAGGCCGCGGCCGCGGTCACGGCCGGCGAGGCGGAGCCTGCCGCGGAGAGAGAGATGACAGAGGAAGAAAAGGCTGCCCTGGAGGCCTTTCTGAACAGGCCGGAGAACCGGGGCTTTCTTTCCTGCTTCTATGAAGAGCCTGAAGAGATCGACTTTGAGACAGCCCTGGCCGGCCTGGGCGGAGGAGAAGCGGAACCGGACGCGAAGGAGACAGAGCTGTACCTGGCCGCGGCGGACCGCCCCTTCCTGACGGGGACCCTCCTCAGACGGACCGGAGAGGAAATGGAGGCCTTTCTCCATGAAAGGGCCGGCATCGGCCTGGACCGGGCCGGGGAGAGCCTCGGATGGGTCCATGCGGAAAAGACCGGCTGCTGGTACAGGGAATCGGTCCCGGAACCGGATCCGGTCCCGGTCGTCATTGAAGAGGGCAGGGTCCGCGGTCCGGAATGGACCATCCGCTTCCGCGCCAGGACAGAGGTCCAGGAGGCGGACGGCTATCTGGATCCTCTCTATGAAGCGGTCCTTTTCGGGGACCTGGAAGGAGAAAAGCTCCAGTTCGGCAGCTGCCGGGATATCACCGAGGCTCCCTTCCTGACCCGGAAGGTATGGATCGGCGGAAGACCGGGGACCCTTTCCTTCTATATGCCCCCGGAGGAGTTCCTGGGCGGGGCTCCCGACGTGACCATCCTGTATGAGACAGAGGACGGGATCCGGGCCTTCCTGGACGGCTCCCATCTCTACAACATCCGCAATGAGGGCGCCCGTTTCAGCGGCGTATCGGCCCTGGATGTCCGGGACATGACAGGGGACGGGCTGGACGACCTGGTCCTGCTCCTGGACTATGCCAAAAAGATGGAATCCGGCGAGGAGAGGACCTTTACCGACCTCAGGATCTACCGGGCCTCCTCCTCTGGCCTGCCCCTCATCGATCCGGATACCGCCATGGGCCTGGAGGAAAAGGTCCCGGACAGGATCCATCTGACCCTGGAGGACGTATACGCGGCCGCCGCGGAAAGGACGCCGCCGGTCCTGGAGGGTTATGAGTCCTGGCAGGAGGCCTACCTGGCCTTCCTGGAAGCCAGGGGCGATGAGGACCTTGCGGGCTACTGGATGGCGGACATAGACGGGAACGGCACGCCGGAGCTGGCCGCCATCGGTGCAAGGCCCGCCCTGGGGAGCCAGATCCTGACCTTCCAGGGAGGGAACATCGTCAGGCTCTTTACGGGAGCCAGCTTCTTCTCCTGCCTGGAGGGAGAGGGCCTGATCTGCGACAGCTATGAGGCCGGCGGGACCCGTAAGGACATCATTTATACCATGCACAGCGGCAGCTTTGAGGCCGCCAGCAGCGGCTCCTGTGTCTTCGCGGAGGACGGGACCGTCTATACCTGGGACGGGGCCCGGATGACCCGGGAAGGCTACCGGGACGCCAGGGAATTCATCTTTGCCTCCGAAAGGGCCGTTTCTCCTGCCCCGGAGGACCTGATGGACGCCGCCGCGGCCATGGCTGAGATCCAAAAAGACTAGGGACGCGCAGGCTGTTCCCGGAACACTGACACGCAGGCAGGAGGCTATGGCCCTTCTGCCCGGCAATACCGGCGCGGGAGAGGACCAGGCGGTCCCCTCCCGCGTCCCGATGGAGGCTTTGGGACTATATGAAGATCATTGACATTCTGAACCGGAAGGAAGTGACCCTTTCCTTTGAAGTATTTCCGCCCAAGACGGACGAGGGCCTGGCGGCCGTAACGGAAGCGGCTTCGGGCATCGCGGCCCTGGGACCCGACTTCATGAGCGTGACCTACGGGGCGGGCGGCGGCAACGGCAAGAATACGGCCAAGGTGGCGGCCAGGCTGCAGGACCGCTACGGCCTGCCTGTCCTGGCCCATCTCACCTGCGTCTCCTCCGGCAGGGACCAGGTCAGGGCCATGATCGGGACCTATGAGAAGATCGGGGTCGGGAACATCATGGCCCTCAGGGGCGATATTCCCAAGGGGGGCCGGACGGCCTTCGATTACATGTACGCCTCGGAGCTGGTCCGGGAGATCAAGTCCCTGAATCCGGAGATCTGCGTCGGCGGCGCCTGCTATCCCGAGGGCCATGTGGAATCGGGAAGCCGGAAGGAGGATATCCTGCATGTGAAGGAAAAGGTGGACGCCGGATGCGACTTCCTGACGACCCAGATGTTCTTTGACAATGACGCCATGTACAACTTCCTCTACAGGGCCCGGGAGGCCGGCATCGAGGTCCCCATCCTGGCAGGCATCATGCCCATCACCAGCGAGCGGCAGATCAGCCGGAGCGCGGCCCTTTCCGGGGCCTCCGTGCCCGCCAGGCTCAGGGCCATGGCGGACCGGTTCGGCCATGATCCGGCCCAGATGCAGCAGGCCGGCATCATCTTTGCCGCGGACCAGATCCTGGACCTGATCGCCAACGGCGTGACCCATATCCATGTCTACTCCATGAACAAGCCGGAAGTGGCGGCCGGGATCCTCCGGGCCCTGACCGGCATCGTGGAGTGCGGCAGGGGATGAAGGCATCCATGAGAGACCCGAAGGAGGTCCTCCGGGAGGCCGACAGGCGGGAGATCCGCCGCTACCTGGGATACCGGGGCCGGGAGGCAGAGCCGGCGGTGGAGGAAGCCATCGACCGCTGCCGGGAGGACCTGATCCGGGAAGCGGCCCCCAGAGCCGCTTACAGGCGTTTTGAGCTGGAAAAGGGGGAGGATGGGTCCCTGGTCCTGATCCGGCCCGAAGAGGCCGGAAAAGTGGAGGAAATGCGGATCCTGAGCAGGGACCTGGCCAGGAACCTGGAGGGCTGCCTGGCCGTCTACATGATGGCCGCGACCCTGGGCCCGGGACCGGACCGGCTGGTCCGGAGGGCAGAGATCCTGAGGGTCAGCCATACAGTGATCTATCAGGCGGCGGGCGCCGCCATGGCGGAGGCCTGGTGCGACGCGGTCAATGAAAGGATCCGGGAAGAGGAGAAGGCGGAGGGCCTCTTCCTCCGGCCCCGTTTTTCCCCGGGCTACGGAGACCTGCCCCTGACCTGCCAGAAGGACTTCATGCGGATCCTCCGCATGGACCGGGACCTGGGCATCCGGCTCTCGGAGAGCCTGCTGATGACGCCCACCAAGTCCGTGACCGCCTTCATCGGGGTCACAGACCAGCCGGGCCGGGCCTGCCTGAGCGGCTGCGCCGCCTGCGGGGCAGCGGACTGTCCATACAGAAAGGAATAGAAGTGACTATGACGCTTAAAGAGAGGCTGGGAAGAGAATGGCTCTTCTGTGACGGCGGGATGGGGACCATCCTGCAGGCCAAAGGACTGGCCGGCGGCGAGCTGCCGGAGACCTGGAACCTGACAAGGCCGGAGGATATCCTGGACCTGCACTGCAGCTATCTGGAGGCCGGGGCCGATATCTTCAATACCAACACCTTCGGAGCCAATTCCCTGAAGTTCCCGGACGATCTGGAAAAGATCGTGGAGGCCGCCGTGGACCTGGCAAAACAGGCCAGGGTCCGGACGGGCAGGGAGGACGCCTTCATCGCTCTGGATATCGGTCCTACGGGCCGTCTTCTGGAGCCCATGGGAGACCTGGGCTTTGAGGAGGCAGTGGAGATCTTCGGCCGGACCATCCGGTGCGGGGCGGCTGCCGGCGCGGACCTGGTCCTGATCGAGACCATGAGCGATTCCTATGAGGCCAAGGCGGCGGTCCTGGCCGCCAGGGAGAACTGCTCCCTCCCGGTCCTGATCACCACCATCTTTGACGCCTCCGGCAAGCTCCTGACCGGCGGCACCGTGGATTCGGTGACGGCCATGCTGGAGGGCCTCGGCGTGGACGCCCTGGGCGTCAACTGCGGCCTGGGGCCCGAGCAGATGCTCCCCATCGTAAAGCGGCTGACAGAGGTCGCCTCTGTCCCCGTGATCGTCAACCCCAACGCCGGCCTTCCCAGAACGGAGAACGGCCGGACTGTCTATGACGTGGATCCGGACACCTTCGCCGGCTGGATGGAACAGATCGCCGACCTGGGCGTCCAGGTGGTGGGCGGCTGCTGCGGAACGACCCCGGCCCACATCCGGGAGACCAGGCGCAGGGTCCTGGAAAAGCCCTTCCGGCCGGCCTCTGCCAAAAAGAGGACGGTGGTCTCCTCCTACTGCCAGGCCGTGGAGATCGGGAAAAAGCCGGTCATCATCGGCGAGCGGATCAATCCCACCGGCAAGAAGAAGTTCAAGGAAGCCCTCCGCCGGTCGGATGTGGAGTATATCCTGGGAGAGGGCCTCAGGCAGGAGGACCAGGGCGCCCATATCCTGGACGTCAACGTGGGCCTGCCGGAAATCGATGAACCGGCCATGATGGAAACGGTGGTCAGGGGCCTGCAGTCCGTCCTGGGCCTGCCCCTCCAGATCGATACGACGGACATTGAGGCCCTGGAGAGGGGCCTTCGCTGCTACAACGGCAAGGCCATGATCAATTCCGTCAACGGCAAACAGGAGAGCATGGACGCGGTCTTCCCCCTGGTCCGCAAGTACGGCGGCGTGGTGGTGGCCCTGGTCCTGGACGAGGACGGGATCCCCGATACGGCAGAGGGCAGGGTCCGGATCGCCCGCCGGATCTATGAGGAGGCGGCCCGGTACGGGATCGGCCCCGAGGACATCGTGATCGACGGCCTGGCCATGACCATCTCCTCCGATGCCCGGTCCGCCGGCGTCACCCTGGAGACCCTGAGGCGGGTCCGGGACGAGCTGGGCGGCCATACCATCCTGGGCGTCTCCAACATCTCCTTCGGCCTGCCCAGGCGGGAGATCATCAATTCCCACTTCCTTACCATGGCCATGCAGATGGGCCTGTCCTGCGCCATCATCAACCCCGGGAACGAGGCCATGATGCAGTCCTACAGGGCCTTCAACGCCCTGTATGCCCTGGACGACAACTGCATGGACTATATCGGCGCCTACGCCGGCACCACCGCCCCCGTCGGGGCACCTGCGGGCCCTGCCGCCGCCCCGGCGGAAGGAAAAAGCCCTTCCGGGACCTATTCCCTGGCCGCATGCATTGAAAGGGGCATGGCGGGGAGCGCGGAAAAGGCGGTCCGGGACCTGGTCGGAAAGACGGATCCCATGACCCTGATCAATGAGGAACTGATTCCTGCCCTGGACCGGGTGGGCCAGGGCTTTGAGAAGGGGACCATCTTCCTGCCCCAGCTGCTCATGAGCGCGGAGGCGGCCAAGGCGGCCTTCGAGGTGGTCAAGGAGACCATGCAGGGCGAAGACCGGGAGACCCGGGGCCGGGTGATCCTGGCCACCGTCAAGGGAGATATCCACGACATCGGCAAGAACATCGTCAAAGTCATGCTGGAGAACTACGGCTATGAGGTCCTGGATCTGGGCAAGGATGTGGCGCCGGAGATCATCGCCGATACGGCCATCCGGGAGAACATCGCCCTGGTGGGCCTGAGCGCCCTGATGACCACCACGGTGGTCTCCATGGAGGAGACCATCCGGCTCCTCAGGAAAGTGAAGCCGGATACCAGGGTCGTGGTCGGCGGGGCCGTCATGACCCAGGAATACGCCGACGCCATCGGCGCCGACTGCTACGCCAGAGACGCCATGGCCACGGTCCGCTACGCGGACGAGGTCTTCGGCTTTGCCTGAGAGGGCCCTGGAACCTTCCATACAGATCGTCTGAGAGCATGAAAAGAGCCTGCGGGAGACAAGCATGTCAGCTTGTCATCCGCAGGCTCTTGTTTCTGCTTCCTCTATGAGGCTGTCTTCTCTGTCAGCCCTCCACGATCAGGTAGCGGCCGTCTCCCACATCGAAGACCTCCGACGCTTCCAGGGGATCCTGGCCCTCCAGGTCCACGCCCTCCTCCTCAAAGTAGAGGCGGACGGCCTTCTTGGACCTTACGACCACGGCGAACATCTCCTCCAGGAAGGCGTCCGCTTCCTCCGGCGTATCGGCCACGGGCTCGGGGAAGAGCTGAAGCTGGTTCTTCAGGAAACAATCCAGGACTTTTCTGTCGTAATTCACTTTGTCTGCCTCCGGAACATCAGGCCAGGGTCAGCAGGTAGCGCTCCACGCTGGTCACGGCATTGGCGCCGTCCGCCACGGCGGTCACGACCTGGCGCAGCTGCTTTTTGCGTACGTCGCCGGCCGCGAAGACGCCGGGAACGCTGGTCTGGCAGGTCTCATCCGCCAGGATATACCCCTTTTCATCCATCTCGACGCCGCCGGCCGCGAAGGCGGACCGGGGCTCGATGCCCACGGCGATAAAGACGCCGGAGACCGGGATGGTCCGTTCGGAATGGTCTTTGACGTTCTCCACGACCACGGATTCGACCCGCTTGCCGCCGTTCACGTTCTTCAGGACGCTGTCCCAGACCATTTCCACGTTGGGAAGGGCCAGGAGCCTTTCCTGGAGGATCCTGGCAGCCCTGAGCTCGTTCCTGCGGTGGACCACATAGACCTTGCTGCAGCCTCTTGCCAGGAAAATGGCGTCCTCGACGGCCACGTCGCCGCCGCCTACCACCAGGGCATCCTTGCCGCGGTAGAAGGCGCCGTCGCAGGTGGCGCAGTAGGATACGCCCCTGCCGCCGAATTCCTCCTCGCCGGGCGCGCCCAGATGGGAATGGGTGGCGCCGCTGGCAATGATCAGGGCCTTTGCCTCATAGACGCCCTCATCGGTCAGGACCTTTTTGACAGGGCCCTCCAGCTCCAGGCCGGTCACGGGAGCGTATTCGATGACGGCGCCCAGCTTCTCCGCGTGCTGCTGCATCTTTTCCGCCAGCTCCATGCCGGAGATCCCGGGCAGGCCTGCGTAGTTATCGATTTCATAGGTATCGATGATCTGGCCGCCGCTGACAAAGTTCTGCTCCAGGACCAGCGCGTTCAGGCGGGCCCGGGAGGCGTAGATGGCGGCTGAAAGACCGGCGGGCCCCGATCCGATTATAATGACGTCATACATGCGTCCGTTCTCCTTCTTTCCGTGCAGGGTCCGGCTCAGCCGAGGACCGCGTCGAACTTTTTGGCCAGGGCAGCGGGCTGGCAGGCGCCGATCTGTCTGTCTGCCTCAGCGCCGTCCTTGAAAAGGACCATGTTGGGGATGGACATGACATTGTACTTCTCGGCCAGCTCGGGGCAGTCATCCACGTTGATCTTGCCGATCTTGACCCTGCCTTCATAGGTGACGGAGAGTCTTTCCAGGACGGGGGCCATCATCTTGCAGGGGCCGCACCAGTCGGCGTAGAAATCCACGAATACAGGGATATCGCTCTGTAATACTTCCGCGTCAAAATTGGTCTCATCAAATTTATATACCATATCAAAATCCTTTCTGTGGCTGTGTGTCGGACCGGGGGGCACCGGTCCTGTCTCTAATTACATTTTACACAATTTAATTTTGCTGTCAACTCTTATTTGCGAAGCTTTCTCCTTTCCTGCATTGCTTCAGGAAACCCTGCATGAGCATGGAGTTTTGCTGTAAAGTAGTCTATAATGAACAGGTAAACTGTCCGGGCTGCAGGGCAGGAACCGGAAGAATCAGACAGGGACAGGATCATTCATCTCATGCAAGGAGGATTCAGGATGGATTATACAAAGAAATATCAGGAGAAGCTGGTCAGCGCCGAGACGGCGGCAGCCGTGATCCAGAGCGGCGACTGGGTGGACTTCGGATGGACGACCACCACTTCCGTGGCTGTGGACAAGGCTCTGGCGAAGAGAATGCCGGACCTCTATGACGTCAAGTTCCGCGGAGGCATTCTGATGCATGTGCCCGAGATCTTCAAGATCGAGGACCCCGCAGCCCATTTCACCTGGAACAGCTGGCACATGGGCGGGGTCGAGAGAAAGGCCCAGTCCCAGGGCTTCTGCTTCTACGCGCCCATCAAGTACTCAGAGGTCCCCAGATACTACAAGGACATGGCAGATCCGCTGAACGTGGCGGTCATGCAGGTGGCTCC
This sequence comes from uncultured Lachnospiraceae bacterium, assembly GCA_946626215.1. Taxonomy (GTDB): domain Bacteria; phylum Bacillota; class Clostridia; order Lachnospirales; family Lachnospiraceae; genus CAG-791. The sequence continues at coordinate 9,027 of CAMOUD010000021.1, read as the reverse complement.
CATGGACAGGTTCGGCTACTTCAACCTGGGCCCCTCCGCCAGCCACGCCTATACGGTCATCGCCAAGGCGGAGAAGATCATCGTTGAGGTCAACGAGAACATGCCCGTCTGCCTGGGCGGCCATGACGCCTATATCCATATCGACCAGGTCGATATGATCGTGGAGACTGACAACCCCGCCATCGACGCCTTCCCGCCTTCAGCGCCCGCTACGGACGTGGACAAGGCTGTGGCCCAGCTGGTCGTGGACAGGATCCCCGACGGCGCCTGCCTCCAGCTCGGCATCGGCGGCATGCCCAACGCCATCGGCCAGATGATCGCCGAGTCCGACCTGAAGGACCTGGGCGTTCATACCGAGATGTATGTGGACGCCTTCGTCGACATTTCCAATGCCGGCAAGATCACCGGCGCCCGCAAGAACTTTGACAGAGGCCGTCAGGCCTATGCCTTCGCGGCCGGCACCCAGAAGCTCTACGACTTCCTCAACAACAACCCGGCCTGCATGTCCGTGCCCGTGGACTATGCCAACGATGTCCGCAATATCTCCAGGCTGGACAACTTCGTATCCATCAACAACGCGGTCGACATCGACCTTTACGGCCAGGTCAACGCCGAATCCGCCGGCACCAGGAACATCTCCGGCGCGGGCGGACAGCTGGACTTCGTCCTGGGCGCCTTCCTGTCCAGGGGCGGCAAGAGCTTCATCTGCCTCTCATCCACCTTCTTCAACAAGAAGACCGGAGAGCTGGCCAGCCGGATCCGTCCCACTCTGGCCAACGGCAGCATCGTGACCGATACCAGGGCCAACACCATGTATGTGGTCACCGAGTACGGCTGCGTCAACCTCAAGGGCCGGACGACCTGGCAGAGGGCCGAGGACCTGATCAGCATCGCCCACCCCGATTTCCGCGACAGCCTGATCAAGGACGCGGAAAAGATGGGCATCTGGAGACGGAGCAACAAGCGCTGACGCGCGGGCATACCTGAAGAACCAGTAAAGAGAGGCGGGGCCGGACCAGATTCCGGCCCTGCTTTTTTCCGGCAGAAAGGAAAATTATCTGTTATAATCTGAAAATTAAGGAAATTTTAGGAGAATATTGCGAAAAAAGCCGGCCTGTGCTAAACTGTTTTTATCAAATAAGGCGCCGAATCGGAGCCGTGAAGAGACTGACCTTTCAGGAAATCCGGACAGAATATGAACCGGGGATCCGGGAGACATAAGGCAGGAGCCGCCGCCCGTGTTCAGAGGGCCGCAGGCCTGGCCGGTCTCCACAGGAGCGGCAATCAGAAAAGTCCGCAGCACCGGAAAGGCAGAGCTTACAGTCTCCACCGCAAGGAGGAAGAGGGCGCAGACAGGAGGACGGACCGTTGGACAACGCAATTTCATATTCCTGAGAAGGGATGCCGGCAGATGACCAGCGTCCCTTTTTTTTGCGCGGAAGGGAGCCTTCCGGCCCTCTTTCCCCTTTTGGCCCGGAATCGCAAACAGGGTCTGCAGAACCCGCGGTTTTTTTGTATAATAAAAACAGTATGGTCCCGGGAGACCCGGAAGCCATAAGAATCGCGGAAAGGATCCATACAAGACATGCCTGAATACAAAGATTACATGATCCGGGCGACGGCTGCCGGCGCCCAGATCCGGGCCTTTGCCGTCACCGCCAGGGACCTGACGGAAAAAGCCCGGCAGATCCATAATACAAGCCCCATCTGCACGGCGGCCCTGGGAAGGCTCATGTGCGGCGCCCTGATGATGGCGGATATGCTGAAGAACGAGAAGGACCTGCTGACCATCCAGATCGCGGGAGACGGCCCCATCGGCGGCCTGACCGTCACGGCGGACGTGTCGGGCGGCGTCAAGGGCTATGTGAAGAACCCCTCCGTCATCCTGCCTCCCAACGCGGAGGGCCACCTGAACGTGGGCGGGGCCGTGGGACAGGGGACCCTGACCGTGATCCGGGACCTGGGCCTCAAGGACCCCTATGTGGGCCAGATCCGGCTCCATTCGGGAGAGATCGCCGATGACCTGACCTGGTACTACGCCGAATCCGAGCAGATTCCTTCCTCGGTGGGCCTGGGCGTCCTCATGAGCAAGGACAATACGGTCCGGCAGGCAGGAGGCTTTGTCATCCAGCTCATGCCCTTCGCGGAGGAGGAGACCATCGCCGCCCTGGAGGAGAACCTGAAGAAGATCATGTCCGTGACGGCCATGCTGGAGCTGGGCAATACCCCCGAGCAGATGCTCCGGATGGTCCTGGCCGGCTTTGACGTCCATGTGACGGAAACGATCCCGGTGGAATACCGGTGCGGCTGCTCCCGGGACCGGTGCGAGAGAGGCCTGATCCTTCTGGGGACCGAGGAGATCGACGCCATGATCCGGGAGTATGAGGCCTCCGGAGAGGCCATGCGGATGACCTGCCATTTCTGCGGCAGAGAGTACAGCTTTACGGTGGAAGACCTGAAGAAGATCCGGCCCAGGACCCACGGCGCCGGAGGCGATGATACCTGACCTATTGGCGGAAACGATGAACAGGGGAGGATGTCATGTACGATTGTCCCAACTGCGGAGGACCCCTCCGCTTTGATATCAGGTCGCAGACGCTCCGCTGCGACCACTGCGATACCCGGATGGATCCCTATGCCTACGGAAAGGAGCATGACGCGGATGAGACCACGGACGCTTATGGCGTGACGGTATATACCTGTCCCCAGTGCGGGGGCGAGATCATGACCACCAACATGTCCGTCACCGGCTTCTGCTCCTACTGCGGCGCTTCCACCGTCCTGGACGGAAAGATGCGGGACGAAAAGCGGCCGGACTATATCATTCCCTTCCAGGTGACGGGAGAGGACTGCCGGGCTTCCTACAGGAAGCGGATGCGCAGGGCCTTCTTCGCCCCCCGGGAGCTGACGGACCCCGCCGCTCTGGACCGGTTCCGGGGCATCTACATGCCCTACTGGGTCTATTCCGCGAAGATGAACGGGCGGGCCCATCTGGAAGGAGAAAAGACCTACCGGCGGGGGGATTACATGATCACGGACCATTATGCCCTGGAGGCCAACCTGGACGCTTCCTACCGGGGCGTCTCCTATGACGCTTCCTCCTCCTTCTCCGATGATGTCAGCCAGTCCATCGCCCCCTTCCGGGCGGAATCCATGAAGCCCTTTACGCCTTCCATCCTCTGCGGCTTCTACGCGGATACCTCGGACGTTTCCTATGAGCTCTACGAGGATGAGGCGGCCCAGCTGGCGGAGCAGGACTGCTACAAGCGCCTGACCCGGCTGGAGGCCTTCGGGGACGTGGGGGTCAAGAAGCCCGGGGACCGGAAGTCCCTCCGGTCCGCCATCCGGGAAGTCCCTCCGGAAAAGCCGGCCCTGGCCCTTTTCCCGGTCTGGTTCTCCACCTACCGGAAGGGAGACCGGGTGGCCTATTCCGTCATCAACGGAGAAAGCGGCCAGATCGCGGCGGACCTGCCCATTTCCGTGCCCCGGTATCTGGCGGGGTCCCTTCTGCTGGCCATTCCCCTCTTCCTGGTCCTGAATTTTTTCCTGACCCTGACGCCCCAGGCTGCCCTGACGGCGGCTGCCCTCCTGTCTGTCCTGTCCTCCTTCCTCTACTACATGGAGGCCAGAGGCATGGCGGACAGGGAGCTCCGGACCCATGACCGGGGCTACCAGGAGGGCGTCCGCAAACGGGGCGGCGCTCCCGGAGACCGGGAGGGCGGCATGCCCCGGTCCGGAAAGAAGGATAAGGGGGACAGCCGGGCCCTGAGGGCCTTTGCCGGCGCCTTCGCGGCCGCTGTCTGCTTCGTGGTCCTCTTTGTGCTCATGAGCGTGGGAAGCCTGTCCGGCCTGGTATCCATCCTGGTCCTGGCTGCCCCCGTGGGAGCGGCTGTCTGCACGGGCCTTTCCGCGGGCGTGGCAGGCAAAGTGCCGGGGGCCCATATCCTCCGGGGCGCCCTGCCCTCGCTGGCAGCGGCCATCCTGGCGGCCCTGATCCTCTTTCTGGATCCGGCCTCGGACCTCTACTACTACGGAGGGGCCGTCCTGGTCTTCCTGGCGGTGGGGATCAGCGTCGTGAGCCTGATCCGCCGCTACAACATCCTGGCCACCCGGCCCCTGCCGGATTTCTTTGACCGGAAGGGAGGGGAAACGGGGAAGGCCATGCTGTCCATAGGCCTGGCCCTGACGGCCGGTGCCCTTCTTCTGAATCCCCGGAACGCCCTGGCGGCAGGCGCCTCCTATACCAATCCCGCCACCGGCTACGGCGTCTTCCTGCAGGATGACGCGGACCTCCTCAGCGACGCGGAGGAGCAGGAGCTGGCGGAGGATATGGAGAAGATCACTGCCTACGGAAGCGCTGCCTTTGTCACGACCCTCTCCAACGGCGGGTCCGCCAAAGGCTACGCGGAAAAGGCCTACCTGTCCCTGATCGGCCGGGACGACGGATGCCTCTTCCTGATCGACATGGAAGACAGGATCATCTATATCTACGCGGGCAACCGGGTCCGGCAGATCATCACCACTTCCCGGGCCAATACCATCGCGGACAATGTCTACCGGATGGCCGGGACCGGCGACTACCTGGGCTGCGCCAGGGAGGTCTTTGCCGAGGTCTATACCCTTCTGGAAGGCGGGACCATTGCCCAGCCCATGAAATATGCCAGCAACGCCCTCCTGTCCCTGATCATGGCCCTTATGATCAATTACCTGATCGCCTCGGTCATGTCCAGGACCAGGAAGCCCTCGGACCAGAAGATCCTGGGCGCCGTCCAGACCAGCTTCATGGCCAACGGGGCCAGCGCGGTCAGGACCCATACCTCCCGGATCTACGATCCTCCTTCCCGGTCCTCCGGCGGAGGAGGCGGCGGTTCCAGAGGAGGCGGCGGAGGCGGAGGCGGCTTCTCCGGCGGAGGAGGCGGCCACCGGTTCTGAGAAGAGCCTGCAGCAGTCGGCGCGTCAGAGTAGAGGAAGAACAATGAAGTATACGTTGAACAAGACCAATTTCAGTGATTTTGCGGTATTTGAGGAAAACAGGATGCCGCCCCGTTCCTACTTTATCCCCTATCCGGACAGAAGGAGCGAGGCGCGGGCCTCCCTCCGGGAAAAACGCTATAAGTCCTCCCGGGTCCTGTGCCTGAATGGGAAATGGGATTTCCATTATTATCCCCTGCCCGCCGAGATCCCGGACCAGCTGGATACGGACAGCCTGGACTGGGACCGGATCGATGTGCCCTCCTGCTGGCAGATGCGGGGATACGGAAAGCCCTTTTATCTCAATACCCGCTACCAGTTCCCCTTTGATCCGCCCGAGATCCCGGAGGAGAGGCCTGTGGGCAGGACCTTTTCCTGGGTGGGCGCCGACCGGGGCATAGGGCCCCGCTGGCAGACCCCGGAGGATGAGTACAATACGGCCGGCCTTTACAGGAGATGGATCTCCCTGCCCGAAAAGCCGGAGGGCCGACGCTTCATCCTGACCTTCCTGGGCGTCTGCGCCTGCATCGATGTCTACCTGAACGGGTCCCATATCGGCTATTCGGAAGGCAGCCACAACCCGGCGGAATTCGACGTGACGGAGGCCCTGACGGAAGGGGCCAATGAGCTGGTCTGCCTGGTCAGGCGCTGGTCCACCGGCACCTATCTGGAGGCCCAGGACATGTTCCGCCACAACGGGATCTTCCGGGACGTCCTCCTCACCTTCCTGGAGCCCGGAGACCTTCTGGATGTGGACTTTAAGGCGGAAAAGACGGCGGACGGCCTTTATAACGCCTGCGTCAGCGGCCTTCTGGCCTCTCCCGGCCCCCTGACGGGCGAGGAGCGGGTCCATGTGTCCCTGGAGGGCTTCGGCCTCCGGGAAGAAGCGGACTGCCCGGTCCGGGACGGAAGGATCGAGGCGGCCTTTACGGACCTGGACGTCCAGGAATGGAACGCCGAACAGCCCTGCCTCTATGACCTCTATCTGGAGACCGGCAGGACCTGCGTCCGCCTGCGGGTGGGCTTCAAGGACATCCGGATCGAGGGGAACCTTTTCAAGGTCAATGGCCGTCTGATCAAGTTCAAGGGCGTCAACCACCATGACACCAGTCCCAGGAACGGCTATACCCTGTCCCCCCGGGAGATCGAGCGGGACGTGGAGCTCTGCCTGGAATACAACATCAATACCATCCGGACCTCCCACTATCCGCCCGATCCCTACCTTCTGGAGCTCTGCGACGAAAAGGGCATCTATGTGGTGGACGAGGCCGACCTGGAGACCCACGGGTCCTTTTCCCAGGTCCTGCCCCCCTCCTATGACCGGATCAGCGACGACCCGGCCTGGGGCCCCCGCTACGTGGACAGGGTCAGCCGCATGTACCAGAGGGACAAGACCCATGCCTGCGTCTTCATGTGGAGCCTGGGCAACGAATCCGGCGGCACCTTCAATACCGACCTGGAGTATGAATACCTGAAGGCCCATACCTCCATCCCGGTCCACTATGAATCCGCCATCCATACAAAGCGGAAGGCCTACGACGTGGCCAGCCAGATGTATCCTTCCGTGGAAAGGGTCCATTCGGTGGGGAACGGCACCTGCAAGATCCCCCAGCTCCTGGACAGGCCCTACTTCCTCTGCGAATACGCCCACGCCATGGGAGTCGGCCCCGGCGGCATGGAGGACTACTGGGAAGAGATCTACCGCTACAACAACCTCATGGGCGGCTGCGTCTGGGAGATGGTGGACCACGCCATCCGGGAGGAGGACGGGTCCTATACCTACGGCGGCGACCACGGAGAGTGGATGCACGATTCCAACTTCTGCGTGGACGGCATCTTCTATCCCGACCGGAAGCCTTCCACCGGCGCCCATATCACGAAATTCATCTACCGTCCCATCCGGGTCAGACGGATCGGAGAGGACCTCTATGAGATCTTCAACACCACCGGCTTTACCCCCGGCGACCGCTACATCCTGGAATGCGTATGGCCCGACGGGTCACAGGCCAGGATCGTCCCCGAAGCCGGGCCCATGGAAAAGGTCAGGATCCGGCTCCGTCCCGATGTCCCGGCCCCGGAGGGGGCGCCCCGGTCCCTGGTGGACGAGCGCCTGACCATCCGGACCATAGACAGGATCACGGGCAGGGAGTGCGCCGTGGAGCAGATCTTCATTACCAGGGGCCGGATGCCGGAGCCTGATCCCGATCCCGCCTTCAGCGGCATGGTCAGGGTCTCCAGGGGCCGGGCCAGGACCTACTTTGACTTCGGAGACTTCCGGCTCCGCAGCGGGTCCCCCGATACCATCTGCTTCCGGGCGGCCACCGACAACGATACGGACCTGTCCATGAAGAATACCATGGAGCCCTACTACGACCAGCGCTACAGGCTGGTGGAGACCGACGCGGGCCGGGGCTGGTCCATGATCCGGACCAGGATCCGCCTGAACGGCCTGACCCTTCTGTGCACCGATACCTATGAGACCTGCCGGGAGGGGCTCCTGGTCACCAGCGTCCTCCATCCCGAGAAGGGGACCGATCCGATCCCCCGCTTCGGCAAGACCTTCCGTCTGGACCCGACCTTCGACCGTGTGGAATATGAGGGCAGGACCGGCGAGACCTACTGCGACATGCGGGACCAGTTCCCTGTGGGCAGGGTCTCCTGCCGGGTCAGGGACATGATGGAGCCCAACATCCGGCCCCAGGAAAGCGGCAACCGCTGCGACTGCGTAATGGCCGCCTTCTCGGACGGGAAGCACAGGGTCGTCTTCGAGGCTGTGGACCGGCCCTTCGAGCTGGCCGTCAAGCCCTGCAGCGACAGGGCCCTGATCGGCATGAAGCACCGGTCGGATATCAAGAGGACCGGGACCTATATCACGATCCAGGCCTTCCAGATGGGCATCGGCACCGGGTCCTGCGGGCCTGTGACCGCCGACCGCTTCCGCTATACGCCGGACAGGGACTATATCCTCCGCTTCCTGATCCGGGTGGAGGAGATCTGAATACAGAACAGGAACGGAAAAAGGCCTGTAAGCTGAACAATGCCGGGACCCCGCGGTCCCGGCATTTCTGTCTTCTTAAGTATGGATATCCGGGGATGTTCCGTCCCCGGAAGGGCCCTGCTCAGTCCTGCCAGAGCCAGGGCATGAAAAGGGGGATCTGCTTTTCCCAGTCCGCCTCGCAGTGGCCGCCGCCCTCCTGGCAGTAGAGCCAGGCGGAGGCCCCCTTTTTCTTCAGGCGGTTCTCCGCCGCCCTGACGCAGCGGTAGGTATAGGTCCTCTTATCCTCCCTTTCAGGGTCGGAGGCCCCTCCGGCCTCTCTTGAGCCGAAGGAGAGGAAGAAGCGGCTGTCCGGCAGGATCTCTGCCTGGTCCAGGTCCTTCAGGACAGAGGGCAGGCAGAAGGGGATGGAGGGAGAGACGCAGGCCGCCCTGGAGAAGGAGGCGTTGTAATGGCTGCCTCCGTAAAGGGCCATGAGGCCGCCCATGGAGGAGCCGCCGATGCCCGTATGGGCCCGGTCGGGCAGGGTCCGGAAGCGTTTGTCCGCCCAGGGCTTGATCTCCTCCAGGATCCAGCGGAAGGTGGCGTCGCCCAGGCAGGGGGCTTCGGAGAAGAAGCCGGTCTCCCTCTGGTAGGGCATATATTCAAAGAGGCGGGCGTTCCCCTCATGGGAGCACTCCATGCCGATCATGATCAGGTCCCTGTCCCAGCCCCGGAGATAGGGGACAAAGCCCCAGCTCTTGCCGAAGGTGGCGTCTCTGTCATCATAGAGGTTGTGGCCGTCAAAGAAATACATGACGGGATAGGAGGCCCCGGAGGTCTCATAGTCATCCGGAAGCCAGATATGGAGCATCCGGCCCGAATCGGCCGGGGGATAATAGAAGTCTTCTTTCAGTACCATATGTTCTGCCTTTCCGGCCCGCCGGCTTTCCGGCCCGGGCCGTCTATCAGTGTACCACGAAACGGGGCCCGGAGCATACAAAAAGCGGCAGCCGCGGGGGCTGCCGTAGGGCAATCGCAAAGTCACGAGGAAAAACAGCTTGAACATATATGCTGTTTCC
>CAMOUD010000020.1 GCA_946626215.1 uncultured Lachnospiraceae bacterium | reverse complement strand
GATGGAAACATCGAAGGTACCGCCGCCCAGGTCATAGACCATGATCTTCTGCTCGCTCTCGTTGTCCAGGCCATAGGCAAGGGCTGCTGCCGTAGGCTCGTTGATGATCCGCTTGACATCCAGGCCCGCGATCCTGCCCGCGTCCTTGGTGGCCTGTCTCTGGGCGTCGTTGAAGTAAGCGGGGACCGTGATGACGGCTTCCGTGACCTTCTCGCCCAGGTAATCCTCGGCGTCAGCCTTCAGCTTCTGAAGGATCATAGCGGAGATCTGCTGGGGGGAGAACTTCTTGCCGTCGATGGTGCGGCCGCGGTCTGTGCCCATGTCTCTCTTGATGGAGGCGATGGTCTTGTCCGCGTTGGTGACGGCCTGTCTCTTGGCGGGCTCGCCGACCAGTCTCTCACCGTTCTTGGTGAAAGCCACGACGGAGGGTGTGGTCCTGGCGCCTTCCTTGTTGGCGATAACGGTGGGCTTGCCGCCCTCCATGACTGCTACGCAGCTGTTTGTAGTTCCAAGGTCAATACCGATAATCTTGCTCATATCTTTCTCTCTTTCCGCGCTCTGGCGCTCTTAACAATTCCTTTTGCCTCCGGCAGGGCCCGTCTCCTACTTGGCGACGGCTACCATGCTGTGCCTGAGCACGCTGTCATGGTACATGTACCCTTTGAGGAATTCCTGGGCTACGATGCCCTCCTCATACTCCTCGCTCTCCACCTGCATGACCGCGTTGTGGAAGTCGGGATTGAACTCTGTGCCCACCGCCTCGATGGGGGTGACGCCCAGGTCCTCCAGCTGCTTGAGGAGCTGCCTGTATATCTTATCCATGCCCTCCGCGAAGGCGCCGCCCCTTTCCTCTTCGGGAAGGGAGGCCAGGCCCCTTTCGAAGTTGTCCACGGTGGGGAGGATCTTCTCGATGACGCTCCTCTCGCCCATGGAGAACATGGTCTCTTTTTCCTTGTCTGTTCTCTTGCGGAAGTTGTCGAATTCCGCCATCTGGCGCCGGACCCTGTCTTCCAGAGCGGCCACCTTTTCCTTCAGGGCTTCCTTCTCCTTATCCTTCTTCTTTCTCCGGAAAAAGCCCGTGCCGGACTCTTCCTCCTCTTCTTCGGAGGCCTCCTCCGCGCTTTCTTCTTCCGCCGTTTCTTCCGGCATTACTTCCGCCGTTTCCTCCGCTCCGGTCACGGTCTCTTCGGGGTCCGCGCCTCCCGCCTGGGAAGCGGTCTCCTCGGCGGCTTCTGTCTCTTTCCTGTACTCGCTGTCTGTCATGATCCTTCTGTATCCTTTCCGGCTGTCTCTTCAGGTATCGCGTCCGTGGTCCGATACATATCATCCAGCTCCCGTTTCATTTTCTTGAGTACACTGACCACCTTTTCATAGTTCATCCGCTTGGGCCCGATAATGCCTACCGTTCCCTTCATGCCGTCCCCCAGATCGTAGGTGGCCGTTACGATGCTGCAGTCCTGCATGCCGGGCACCGGCATCTCACTGCCGATGTAGACCTGGATGCCGGTCTCCTCCGAGCCTGCCGAGCTCGTGTGGACGATCTCGCCCAGAGTCTTCTTTTCCTCGAAGCTCTCGATGATCTCGCTGGCCCTGGCCCCGTCCGTCAGCTCCGGATACCGGAGAATGTTGGGGGCGCCGCTGGTGAAGACCTCCAGCTCCTCCTCCTGGTGGACGATCCCGGCCGCTGCGTCGATGACGTCGCTGATGATCTGCGTATGGATGCCCGCCTTCCTCTTGATGGACTCGATCAGGCCCAGGGTAATGTCCTCGACCGGAAGCCCGCAGAGGCTGGTGTTCAGCAGAAGGTTCAGCTTGAGGAGCTGCTCAGAGGTCAGCTCCTGCTCGACCCGGATCATGGTGTTCCGGATCAGGTCGGCCTCCATGACGATGACCGCCAGAAGGGAACCCGGATCCACCTGGGAAAGCTGGATGAATTTGATCTTGTTCTTTCGGACAGAAGGCGTTGTCACTACCGAAGCGTACTGGGTGGAGGAGGCCAGGAGCCTCGCGACTTCCCTCAGCTGCTTGTCCAGCCGGTCCTGCTTCTGGATCAGGAGGCTCTTCATCTCCTCGACCTCATCCCGCTGCTGGCGGAGCATATGGTCGACGTAGATCCGGTAGCCCGCGTCCGTAGGGATCCGGCCCGCCGAGGTATGGGGCTGCATGATCAGGCCCATCTCCTCCAGGTCCGCCATCTCATTCCGGATCGTGGCCGAGCTGAGCTTCAGATCCGCGGATTTGGAAATCGTTCTGCTTCCGACCGGTTCTCCGGTCTCCAGGTAGTTCCGGACAATGGCCTGCAATATTTTCATTTTTCTTTCCTGCAGCTCCATGCCGTCCTCCCGTGTCCGTCCGTTTGTTAGCACTCACCTCTTTTGAGTGCTAACACTCTTTACGACCTTTAAAATAGCACTACCCGCAGGGGATGTCAACTGACGTGTTCAGAAATTTTGTGAAATCTTTATGAAAGGGGACGCAAAAGGACCGGCGCCCGGGCTATGGCCCTGACAGCGTCGGTCCTCTCTGCTTTTCCTGTTTTTGGTCCGATCAGATATCGAAGGAACCGGTCACGTCACCGTTGATGACGAAGTAGACCTTGTTCTCCTCAGGCTTGACATACAGATCCAGAGTCTTGACGGGAGCTGCGCTCTCATCGGCCGCGTAGATCTCCTTGGCGCGGTCTGCCAGAGCCTCGGTGGTATAGTCCTTGCCGGCATACTGGATGGAGATGGTCTTCTTGACAGCGGGCTTGCGGGTCCTGGCCGCGGGCTTCTTGACAGCCTTTTCAGCGGCGGGCGCTTCAGCCTTCTTTGCTGCGGCCTTCTTTACGGTCTTCTTTGCTTCTGCCATTTGCATTACTCCTTTCAGAATTGTCAGGTCCGTCTGCGCGCGCCCCCCTCAGGTCATCGCTTAGCCCCTCTGCGCTTTATCTGAACAGGCAGAACCTTCTGTTTTCTGTATCTGAACATGCCCTGCGGGCCGTTCTCTCAAATCACGGTAGCTAATGTAGCACTTTCCGGAAAATCTGTCAACTTTCCGTTTATTTACCGGATAATTCCGTTATTTTCCGTATTCTTCCCGGACGAACCTGCGGATCGCCTCCAGGGACCTCCGGACCTTTTCGGTCTCGACGCAGTAGGCCATCCGGAAGTAGCCCGGGGCGCAGAAGCTGTCGGCGGGGACCAGGATCAGGTCATACTTCAGGGCCTTGCGGCAGAAGGCGACGGCGTCCTCCTCCAGGGCCTTGGGCATGATGTAGAAGGTCCCTCCTGGCCGGGTCACGGTAAAGCCCAGCTCCTTTAAGGTATCGTAGAGCAGGTTCATGTTGGTCTCATAGACGGACAGGTCCGAGGTCTCCTCCAGAGACTCCGCCATGGCCAGGGTCACGATGGAGGAAGGGCAGTTGTGGCCGATGCCGCGGGAGATCTGCCCGAAGACGGCGACCAGGTCGTCCGCGTGCTCGCAGGCGGGACTGACGGCCACATAGCCGATACGCTCGCCCGGGATGGACAGGGACTTGGAGAAGGAATAGCAGGTCAGGGTATGGTCATAATAACGGGCGGTATAGGGGACCTTTTTCCCGTCGAAGACGATCTCCCGGTAGGGCTCGTCGGAGATCAGGAAGATCCTCTTGCCGAAGGCGGCGGACCTTTCCTCCAGGACCGCGGCCAGACGCCGGAGGGTCTCCTCCGTATAGACGGCGCCGGAGGGGTTGTTGGGCGTATTGATCAGGACAGCGCCCACGGAAGGGGTCAGCTTCCTTTCCAGGTCCTCAAAGTTGATCTGGAAGGCCTCGGTATCGGGATCGACGATCTTCAGGACGGCGCCGGTGGTATTAATATAAGGATAGTATTCCGGGAAGAAGGGGGCAAAGACCAGGACCTCCTCGCCTGGCTCCGTCACGGCCCGGACCGCGTGGGCGATGGCGCCGGCCGCGCCGGCCGTGGGGAAGATATGGCAGGCCTTGTAGTCCATGCCGAACCGCCGGTTCAGGGAAGCGGCCACCTTCTCCTTGACGGAGGGAATGCCGGTGGTGGGGGCGTAGCCGTGCAGGGCCACAGGGTCTTCTTCCCTGAGGAAGCGGAGGGCGGCTTCGGCAAAGACCGGAGGGGCAGGGACGGAAGGGTTGCCCAGACTGTAGTCAAAAACATTTTCATAGCCGATCTCAGCCCCCCGGGCGGTGGCGTACTCCGAAAGCTCCCGGATCACGGACTTGTTGGAAAGCATGGAAAGATAGTGCCTGTTGATCATTTTATTCTCCTCTCGCACGGTATATGGTACGACCGCTTTGTTCATGAACTGTTCGCGCGGGCTTTCCGCGTCTGCTTCAGAAGGTGCCCGCGCCTTCCGCTCCCAGGTCCAGAAGGAACCGGACCTGTCCTTCCCTGCTGCCGCACCGGGAAAAGCCCAGGCCCTCCAGCATACGGATGGAGACCAGGTTGGCCGGGTCCGCCTCCGCGCACACCAGCCCAAAGCCCAGGACGTCCCGGCCGTAGGCCAGCAGGGCCCGGCAGACCTCCATGGTCAGCCCCCGGCCCCGGAAGTCCTTCCTGGTCAGGTAGCCGAAGGAGGCGTCGGCGCCGTCCTCCCGGCCGGTCAGGGAAAAGCCGGTCCGGCCGATCAGGTCGCCTGTCTCCTTCCAGATCACGGCCCAGTGGCCGAAGCCGCAGAAGCCGTATATTTTCTCTATATAGGACCGGAGGATCTCCCTCTCCCGGTCCAGGTCCTCTCCGGGCGGCTCCAGAAAACGGACCGCCTCAGGGTCGTAGAGGGCGCGGATCGCCTCCATGTCCCCGGTCGTGAACTCCCGGACCAGGAGGCGGTCTGTCTCCAGGATCTGCCAGGGAAGCCCCCGCTCCCGCTGCCAGATCTTGATCCAGGAATCGGCGTCGACCAGGGCGGGCTCCTCGATCAGATAGGGGGCCGCGGACAGGTCCTCCTCCCGATTGCCGGCGTGGGACCAGGCCGCCGCCGGGCACGCCCTGTCCCGGAGGTCCTCCAGAACGTCCCGGCTCTCCGCCATGTAAAGGGTCCGGAGCCTTTCCTCCTCCCCGGAGGCCAGGACGGCGTCCAGGTCCCCGTCCCAGGGGATCTTCCGCCAGGCAGCTTCAAAGCCTTCTTCCCGCAGGATCCGGCAGGTCTCTTCCAGTTCCCTTTCCAGGGCAGGCGTCAGATGGTCCTCCCGGACGGGAAAACAGACCCCTTTCAGGCCCCTACTACTATATATCGATTCATCCTGATTTGCAAAAAACTGCCCGTTCATAATTCGTTCATATTTTGTTCAGCAAATATTAAATTCGTAATCATTTTTCATACACTTGTATCTTATATACTTTACTCATAGAAAGCAAAAGAGACAACCTCCGATATTTGATTATCTTTTTCATAATAGCCAGGTGCCCGCAAGGGTGCCTGGCCCTCCTTCTTTTTACGGCCAGGATCCGGAAAAAGGGACCGGGGGACACGCGCGCCGGGCGCGCAGGGAAACGCGTACCTGATGAAAACATAAAAATGGATCTGTCAGAACGATTAAAAAGGGCAGGCGCCGTACCCGGCGTCTGCCCGCTTTTTTCTTAGTTGTCCGTTTTTCCGACCAGAAAGCCTTCCAGTTCCATGACGGCTTCCTGTTCGTCAATGCCGTCCGCCGAGATGATGATCCGTTCATCCTGTTCAGGCTCCAGAGACATCATTCCCATGATGCTCTTGGCGTTTACTCTCTTGGTCTCGGTCTCCATATAAATACGGCTGTCGTATTTGCTGGCTACCTGCACGAGCTTTGCAAACGACCTGGCCTCCAGTCCGCCTGCACGGGAAATTCTGATTGACTTTTTCAGCATCGACCTTTCTCCTTGTCTCAGTGATAGGGTTACTGTCCATTGCGCATCGCTTCCGCTGTTTCAGAAATCTTTTTCAGCCTGTGGTTGACTCCCGATTTGCTGATCGGGGGATCCGCCAGGCATCCCAGCTCCGCAAGAGGGACTTCGGGACAGGCAAGCCGCAGGGCCGCGATCTGCCGGATCCCCTCCGGCATCTTCTCAAGCACTCCCGTTTCCTCCAGGAACTGAATATCCCGGATCTGCCTGCCCGCCGCGCCGATGGTCCTGCCGATATTGGCATAATCGCAGTTCATCCGGCGGTTGACGGTATTCAGGACCCCCTTCATGATCCGCTGGTTTTCCATTTCCATCAGCGAGACCGGGGCGTCCATCAGTCCCAGCACATCCACAATATCCTCGGAATCCTTGATATACACAACGCTCTGCTTCCGGCGCTGCATAAGGCCGGCATCCTTGCCCAGTTCCCGGAGCACGGACCGGATCTGCCCGGCCAGACGCCGGTCAGAACAGGAAAACTCAAGGTGATAGCCTCTTGCCGGATCGCTGACCGACCCTGTACAGAGGAAGGCTCCCCTGAGAAAGCTTCTCCTGCAGCAGGTCTTCTCCAGAAGGGCGGCGGGGAGGCCGTCCCCGGGAAAGATCTCCGGCCCCGGAGGCACCGGGACCCGCAGAAGGGCGAACAGTTTTTCCGCCTCCTCCTTCTCCAGCACGATCCCCACGGCGCTGCCGGCGGGATTCTTTCCGGAGCTCCGGTCGGTATTCCGGCCGGATTTGAACTCGGTGTCAAAATTCAGAGGCTTCCTGCGCAATCTAGCGTTTATATTACTTGTTTTCTGGAGTAAAGTAAAGCACTTTCTGGCGGCAGGCCCCTCGTCTCCGCGGATACAGAGGCAGATCCGGCCGTCTTCTTCCCTGATCAGCTCTCCGGCAAAGAGCAGGATCGCGGCCAGCTCCGCCGCCCGGCAGTGCCTGCCGCGGGGCATCCGGCCCTCAAGCTCCTCCCGGAGCCTTCCCGAAAATGTTTCCGCCATATCAGAATTCTCCCAGACAGATGACCTCCTGCTCCAGGAGGATCCCCGTATCCTCCAGGACCCTGTCCCGGACATGCGAGATCACAGCCATGACATCCGCCGAGCTGGCGCCGCCCCGGTTGATCACAAAGCCGCAGTGCTTTTCCGAGACCTGGGCGCCGCCGACCCTGTAGCCGGCCAGGCCCGCTTCCATGATCAGCTTGCCGGCAAAGTTCCCCCTGGGCCTCTTGAAGGTCGACCCGGCGCTGGGGTACTCCAGGGGCTGCTTGTCCCTTCTGCGGACGGCCAGGTCCCGGATCCTCTCCCGGATCCTTTCCGGATCATCGGGGGTCAGGGCAAAGACGGCCTCCGTGGCGGCGTAGCTCTCCTTCCGGAGGAGACTGGTCCTGTAGCCGAATTCCATCTCGCTGCCCGCGAAGACCCGGCTCCTGGCAGGGTCCTTCAGATGGGTCAGGCGGACGCTCTCCACCACGTCCTTCATTTCCCCGTTGTAGGCGCCGGCGTTCATGACGATGCCGCCTCCCACCGAGCCCGGGATCCCGGCCGCGAATTCCAGACCGGAAAGGCCTGCTTCCATGGCCGCCATGGCCGCCTGCTGAAGAGAGGCGCCCGCGCCGGCCCGAAGGCGGGTCCCGCTGACGCTGATCCCGTTCAGGGGGGCGCCGCCCGGCTCCTCGCCCGCGTCGGTGGTATCTGTCAGAGAGAGGGCTCCCGCCCCGGTCATGGTCACGATGACTCCCCGGTAGCCGCCGTCCCCGACAAGAAGATTGGTCCCCCTGCCCAGAAGGAACATGTCGGCGCCGGCCTCCCGGATCCGGGCCAGGATCCGGTCCAGCTGGTCTCCGGTCCCTGCCCGGACCAGGAGGTCCGCCGGACCGCCCGTACGGAAGGAGCAGTGGGCGGACATGGGCACATCCGCCTCCACAGCCTCTTCTCCCACTATGTTGATCAGTTCTGCCTGCAGTTCTCTGGAAATCAAATCAGCCTCCGTACTCTGTCAAATCTTAACCGAAAAATCCCTGCTCCCTGAGCTGGGCGTTGACGCGTTCCTCCAGCTCCCTGGCCGCGTTGTAGCCGTTGATCTTGAGCCTGTGGTTGGCCGCTGCTGCCTCGCAGATGATGGCCAGATTCCGGCCGGGCCGGATCGGCAGCCTGTGGCAGACGACCCGGTTGCCCAGATATTCCTCATATTCCTCATCCAGGCCCATCCGGTCGTAGACCTTGCCCCTCTCCCATTCCTCGAGCTTGATCACCATATCGATGTTCTGGGAATCCCGGACGCTGGAAACGCCGAAAAGGTTGCGGACATTGACGATGCCGATGCCGCGGATCTCAATGAAGTACTTGGTCATGGCCGGAGCGGTCCCGATCAGGGTCTCCTCCGAGACCCGGCGGATCTCCACCACGTCGTCGGAGACCAGGCGGTGGCCGCGCTTGATCAGCTCGATGGCCGCCTCCGACTTGCCGATGCCGGATTCACCGGTGATGAGGACGCCGATGCCGTAGATATCGATCAGGACGCCGTGGACGGCGATCATGGGCGCCAGGCGGACATTGAGCCAGCGGATAGTCTCCGCCATGAAGGGGCTGGTGGCCTCTCCGGAGAGCAGGACCGGGACCCCGCGGCGGACGGCCGTCTCCAGGAAGATGGGGTCGGGCCGGAGGCCCCTGCAGAAGACAACGGCAGGGACGCGGTGGGAGAGGAACTCATCGTAGATCCGGATCTTGTCCTCCTCCGTCATGCCCTCCATGTAGGCGTGCTCCACCAGACCGCAGATCTGGAGACGGTCCTCGGCAAAGTGCTCAAAATAGCCCGTCAGCTGGATGGCCGGCCGGTTGATGTCCGTCAGGATCAGCCGGATCCCGGAGGGATCGATGGTCTCCGTCAGGTTCTCCAGTCTCATTTTTTCGATCAGCTCATTCAGCCAAACAAAATCCTTTTCCGCCATGCTTCCTCCTTGTCCTTTTGAAAATGCTGCTTCCGGTCCCTTTCAGTCTACCACATTCCGGTGCAGATAGTCCCAGATCAGACGCGCTTCCTTCTCCCGGATCTCCGGGACTTCCATCAGGGTCTCCACATCGGCGTCCATGATCTCCCGGATGGACCCGAAGTGCTTCATCAGGGCCTTCTTCCGGACCGGGCCGACCCCGGGGATCTCATCCAGCCGGGAGGTGACCTGGGCCTTGGACCGGAGGGACCGGTGGTATTCAATGGCGAAGCGGTGGGCCTCGTCCTGGACCCTGGTGATCAGCTTGAAGGCCTCGCCGGACCTGTCAATGGGGACCTCCCGGCCCTGGTAGTAAAGGCCCCGGGTCCTGTGATTGTCATCCTTGACCATGCCGCAGACGGGAATGGCAAGGCCCAGCTCCTCCAGGACGGACAGGGCGATGCCCACCTGGCCCCGGCCGCCGTCCATGAGGATCAGGTCCGGGAACCGGGTAAAGGAGCCCAGATCTGTCTCCATGGCCGCCTCCTGCAGGGAGGCCGCCTCCTCCAGGCCGTGCCGGAACCGCCTGGTCAGGACCTCCCGCATGCAGGCGTAGTCATTGGGGCCTGCCACAGTCTTAATGCGGAACTTGCGGTAGTCGCTCCGTTTGGGCCTGCCCTTTTCATAGACCACCATGGAGCCCACGTTGGCAAAGCCGCTGATGTCAGATATGTCGTAGGCCTCCATCCGGTCCAGCCTTTCCATGCCCAGGAGGTCCGCCAGCTCCCTGACGGCGCCGATGGTACGGCCTTCCTCCCGCCTCATGCGCTCCCTGTCCTTTTTCAGGATCAGGGCCGCGTTCTCCATGGCCAGGGCGGCCAGCTTTTCCTTCCGGCCCTTGCGGGGTATGACCAGCTGGACCTTTCCCTCCCGGCGGGCAGTCAGCCACTGCTCCAGGAGGTCCCTGTCGTCCGGCTCCGCCGGCAGAAGGATCTGCCTGGGGATAAAGGGGGTCCCGGCATAGAACTGCTTCATGAAGTCCGACAGGACCTCCTCCCGGGTCCTGCCTCCCACATGGGTCATGTAGAAGTGCTCCCGGCCGATGAGCCTGCCGTCCCGGATGAAGAAGACCTGGATGACGCCGTCCGCGTCCTGGTTCTCCTCCTCCAGGGCGATGCCCAGGATATCCCTGTCTTCGCCCAGGCCCTCTGACATCTTCTGCTTCTGGGCCACGGCCTTTACGCTCTTCAGCTGGTCCCGGATGGCCGCCGCCTCCTCAAAGCGCAGGTCCTCCGCCGCCCGCTCCATCCTCTCTGTCAGGTCCCGGATCACCGGGGCGTAGGAGCCGGAGAGAAAGCTCAGGGCCAGGTCCACCCGGGCCCGGTAAGTCTCCCGGTCCACCCGGCCGGCGCAGGGGCCCAGGCACCGCTTCATATCGTAGTTGAGGCAGGGCCTTTCCTTCCCGATGTCCCGGGGAAGGACCCTCCGGCAGTCCCGGAGCCCGTACATCCGGTTCAGGAGCTCAATGGTCTCCTTGACCGCCTGGGCCGAGGTGAAGGGACCGAAATACCGTGCCTTGTCCTTTTTCATGAGGCGGGAGAAAAGGATCCGGGGATAGTCCTCCTGGACCGTTACCTTGATATAGGGATAGGTCTTGTCATCCTTGAGCATGGTGTTGTACTTGGGCCGGTGCTCCTTGATCAGGTTGTTCTCCAGGATCAGGGCTTCCAGTTCGGAATCGGTCACAATGTACTCAAAGCGGGCGATCTGGCTGACCATCCGGTCGATCTGGGGGCCTCTGCCCACGATCTTCCGGAAATAGGACCGGACCCGGTTGTGGAGGTTGACCGCCTTGCCCACATAGATGATGGCATCCTTCTCATCATGCATGATATAGACGCCGGGCGAGGCCGGCAGCTTTTTCAGTTCTTCCTGTATATCAAACATGTTCTTCCCCTGCGCAGGCAAGGCGCCTCCGACCGCTTTCGAAGGCGCCTTGCGTATTGTCTGTATCCGGTTTTCTCTCCTACAGGCCCAGGTCGTCCAGGGAGATGTTGGAATACCGGCCCCTGGCTCCGTTTCCGGGTCCGGGCTCTCCGCCGTCTCCGTCCTCTCCTTCCGGATCTCCGGTCTCATCCGGATCCGGGACTTCGTCATCCGGTTCCGAAGGAGGCAGGACCTCTTCCTCCGCCGGGACGGAAAGGCCCGTCTCCGCGGGAAGGGCCTGGGGCGCCGCGGTCCCGGGCAGGACCTCGTCTTCCTTTTCTTCCGGTTCGGGAATGCCCTTGACCTGCCGGTACAGCTTCATGAACTCCTTGCCGGTGATGGTCTCCTGCTCGATGAGGAGGGCAGCGATGGCGTCCAGGGCGTCCATGTTCTCGGAAAGGATCCGCTTGGCCTCTTCATAGGACCTGTCCAGGATCCTTCTGACCTCTTCATCCACAGCGGCAGCCGTGGTGTCGGAGCAGTTGAGGTAGGCCCGGCCGTCCAGGTAGGGGCTTTCGATGGAAGCGAGGCCCATGACGCCGAACCTGTCGCTCATGCCGTACTGGGTCACCATGGCCCTGGCCAGGGCGGTGGCCCTTTCGATGTCGTTGGAGGCGCCGGTGGTCACGCTCTCGAACTTGAGGGCTTCCGCGGCCCGGCCGCCCAGAAGGCCTACGATCATGGCCTCGAGCTCTGCCTTGCTGTTGAGGTACTTCTCCTCCTCGGGCACCTGCATGACATAGCCCAGCGCGCCCATGGTCCTGGGCACGATGGTGATCTTCTGGACAGGCTCCGAGTTCTTCTGGACCGCCGCGATCAGGGCATGGCCCACCTCATGGTAGGACACGATCCTGCGCTCTTCCTGGCTCATGATGCGGTCCTTCTTTTCCTTGCCCACCAGGACCTGTTCCACTGCCTCGAAAAGATCCTGCTGGTTGACATACTGGCGGTGGTGCTTGACCGCGTTGATGGCCGCCTCGTTGATCATGTTGGCCAGGTCGGAGCCCACGGCCCCGCTGGTGGCCAGGGCGATCTCCTGGAGGTCGACGCTCTCATCCATGCGGACGTTCCTGGCATGGACCTTGAGAATGGCCACCCGGCCCTTGAGGTCAGGCCGGTCCACGATGATCCGCCGGTCAAAACGGCCGGGACGGAGCAGGGCCTTGTCCAGGATCTCGGGCCGGTTGGTGGCGCCGATGACCAGGATGCCCTTGGAGGTATCAAAACCATCCATCTCCACAAGGAGCTGGTTCAGGGTCTGTTCTCTTTCCTCGTTGCCGCCGCCGATCCGGGAATCCCGGCTCCGGCCGATGGCGTCGATCTCATCGATGAAGATGATGCAGGGGGCGTTCTTGGTCGCTTCCTTGAAAAGGTCTCTGACCCTGGAAGCGCCGACGCCCACATAGAGCTCGATAAAGTCGGATCCCGTCAGGGAGAAGAAGGGCACATGGGCTTCGCCTGCGACCGCCTTGGCCAGCAGGGTCTTGCCGGTCCCGGGAGGGCCCACCAGCAGGGCTCCCTTGGGGAGCTTGGCGCCGATCTTGACATACTTGCCGGGGTTGTGGAGGAAGTCCACCACCTCCACCAGGGACTCCTTGGCCTCATCCTCTCCGGCCACATCCTTGAAGGTGATGCCGGTGTCCTTCTGGACATATTCCTTGGCCGTGCTCTTGCCGACGCCCCCCATCAGGCCGCCGCCTCCGCCCATCCGGCGGAAGAGCATGGACAGGAGGAACCACATCAGGAGGATGGGGATCACGTAGGACAGGATCATGGACAGGATATAGCCGGAGCTGTCCGGGATCTCAGGGCTGACCTCGATGCCCGCCTCCGAAAGCCGTGCCGTCAGGGTCGTGTCGTCCTCCGCCTTGCCTACAAGGAGGACGGCTTCGGAATCCTTGAGATGGACCTCCAGGCGGTCGGACTTGATCTCGACCTCCTCGACCTTGCCGCTCTCGACATATTCCAGGAATTTGGTATAGGAAATCTCCTGGCTCTGGGTATTGCCGTGCATGAACCAGCTGACGGCCAGAAGGGTGATCAGGGCTGCCAGAAGGAGGATGAAAAGACTCTGCCGGGGCTGGCCGTGGCCGCCGCTTCCGCTGCCGCCTCCGTCATCGCCGCCTCCGCGGTTCCCGTCTCCCCTTCCGCCGCCTCCGCGGTCAAAGCGGGACACCTTTTTCTTATCATCATCCGACTTCTTTATGAATTGGAATGCCATAGGTCTCCTTAATCTGTGAAATGGAACGGGCCCTCACCTGCAGACAGGGCCGCGGAAGCCGCCGCCCGCAAGAGAACCCTCTTACGCATTTTTACATTATAATAATATACTTTCAACAAGGCAACTTCTTTCTATGTTAATTGCAGGGCCGGAAAAGCCGGTCTTTTTTGCCTATTTTTCAATTTTCCGTTCTGAGCAGGCCGGATTGATGTTATAATAGGTACTTGTTTGGTTTCCATATATCAGTAAAGGAGGAAGTCATGGCTGGGATCGGTTTTGATTCTGAAAAGTATCTGCAGATGCAGTCCGCGCATATTCTCGAAAGAGTCAACATGTTCGGCAAGCTGTATCTGGAATTCGGCGGCAAGCTCTTCGACGACTATCACGCCTCCCGGGTCCTGCCGGGCTTTGCTCCCGACAACAAGCTCCGGATGCTGGAGCAGCTCAGGGACAAGGCGGAGATCGTCATCGTCATCAACGCCAGCGCCATCGAGCAGAATAAGGTCCGCGGCGACCTGGGCATCACCTATGACATGGATGTCCTGCGCCTGAAATCCAGCCTGGAGGCCAGGGGCTTCTATGTGGGCAGCGTCGTGATCACCCAGTATACGGGCCAGAGCGCCGCCGACAAGTTCCGCCACAAGCTGACCGACCTGGGCATCCGGTCCTACCTCCACTATGTCATTGAGGATTACCCCAGCAACATTCCCCTGATCCTCAGTGAGGAGGGCTTCGGCCACAATGAGTATATAGAGACCAGCCGGGACCTGATCGTCGTGACAGCGCCCGGGCCCGGCAGCGGCAAGATGGCCAC
Source organism: uncultured Lachnospiraceae bacterium (assembly GCA_946626215.1). Lineage (GTDB taxonomy): Bacteria > Bacillota > Clostridia > Lachnospirales > Lachnospiraceae > CAG-791. The sequence continues at coordinate 7,499 of CAMOUD010000020.1, read as the reverse complement.
CTGCCTCTCCCAGCTCTATCATGAGAACAAGCGGGGCGTCAAGGCCGGCTACGCCAAATTCGAGACCTTCCCTGTGTGGAACCTGCCTCTCAAGCACCCCGTCAACGTGGCTTATGAGGCCGCCACGGCCGATCTGGACGACGTCAACATGATCGACCCCTTCCACCTGGAAGCCTACGGCGAGACGACCATCAACTACAACCGGGACGTGGAGATCTTCCCGGTCCTGTCCGCCATTTTTGAAGGCATCATGGGCGAGTGTCCCTACAAGTCCCCCACCGACATGGGCGTCAACATGGTAGGCTTTGCCATCTCCGATGACGCGGTATGCCGGGAAGCGGCCCGCCAGGAGATCCTCCGGCGCTACTATCAGACCGCCTGCGAGGTCAAGAAGGGCGACGCTCCCAGGTCCGAGCTCTATAAGCAGGAGCTTCTGCTCAAGCAGGCCGGCGTAACGCCCGCCGACAGGAGCGTGGTGCCTGCCGCCCTGGCCAGGCAGGAACTGACCGGTCATCCGGCCGCCGCGATCCGTCTCCATGACGGCCGCATCATCACCGGCCGGACCTCCGACCTTCTCGGGGCCATTTCCGCCATGCTCATGAACGCCATCAAGGAGTGCGCCGGCATACCCCATGAGCTCAGGCTGGTATCCGCCTCCTCCCTGGAGCCCATCCAGCTGCTCAAGACCCAGTACCTGGGAAGCCGGAATCCCCGCCTCCACAGCGACGAGCTCCTGATCGCCCTCTCCTCCAGCGCCGCCTCCAATCCGGTGGCCAAGCTGGCCATGGAGCACATCCCGGACCTGCGCGGGACCGATGCCCACTCCACCGTGATCCTCTCTCCCGTGGATGAGAACACCTGCCGGAGGCTGGGCATCCACCTGACCTGCAGCCCGGTCTACGAGAAGGATCTCTGAGAAGGGTTTTCCCGGTTCGGAAGAGGGCAGGATTCCTGTCCGGCCGGCATTCAGTGCGATGATAAAGGGAAAAAGGTTGATATGCGCGGCCGCCGGTAAAACAGCAAAGACGGCAGGATCCTCCCGATCCTGCCGTCTTTACGGATGCCGTCTTTACGGATGCTTTCTTATGGGATGATGACCTTGCGGTGCCATGCGGTCCCGCCTCTTCAGGAAAGGGGAGGAAGGATATCCGCGAGCCCGTCCAGGAAGGCGCATTCCGCGTATTCCGCCTGGCCGTTGTCGCAGGCCGCCGTCAGGGCCGGATCCATGGGGATCCTGGCGATGAGAGGGACGCCCTCCCGCTCCGCGATGGCCTCTGCCCTGCCCTGGCCGAAGAGATAAATGGGCTCTCCGCAGTGGGGACAGGTCACATAGCTCATGTTCTCGATCATGCCGAGGATGGGCACGTTCATCAGCCGGGCCATGCCGACCGCCTTGCCCACGATCATGCTGACCAGGTCCTGGGGGGTCGTGACGACGATGATGCCGTCCACGGGCAGGGACTGGAAGACCGTCAGGGGAACGTCGCCGGTCCCGGGGGGCATATCCACGAACATGTAATCCACATTGCCCCAGACGACCTCGGACCAGAACTGCTTGAGAACGCCGGAAATGACGGGGCCCCGCCAGATGACAGGGGCGTCTTCCTGCTTCATCATCAGGTTCATGGACATGACCTTGATGCCGGTCACGGTCTCAGCCGGATGCATATTGCCTTCCTCATCCGCCCGCAGGTCCGCGTAGGAAAGACCGAACATCCGGGGCATGGAGGGCCCTGTGACATCCGCGTCCAGGATCGCGGTCTGATATCCCTGCCTTCTGGCCCATACGGCGCTCATGGCCGTGACGGAAGACTTGCCTACGCCGCCCTTGCCGCTGACGACAGCGATCAGCCGGCCCACATGGGTGCCGGGATGGGGATCTGCCTTCAGGGAATCATTTTTAGGCCTCGGCGGCGGAACATGTTTTTTCTTTTTTTCTTCGCTCATGATACCTCTCGCTTTGCTTTGCTTTGCTGCTGTGTATCGATTACCAGACAACAGTATTATGATACTTACCTCTCCCGTCTCCGTCAAGTGGGCCCGGAGGGGCACAGACCCGCCGGCCGCAGCCTTTAACGGCCGCGCATCTCTGAAAGGATTCTAAAATGGAAGACATCAACATCGCGCTGCTCATCGACGCCGATAACGTCAGCGCCAAATATATCTCGCTCATCCTGAGCGAGCTTTCCAAATACGGCAAGATCACCATCCGCCGCATGTACGGCGACTGGTCCCAGGACCGCCTCCACGCCTGGCTGGCCCGGTCCTCCGGCTATTCCCTGACCCCGGTCATGCAGCCCAACAATACCCCCGGCAAGAACGCCTCTGACATCGGCCTCATCATCGACGCCATGGACATCCTTTACACCGGCGAGGCCCAGGGCTTCTGCATCGTCTCCAGCGACGGAGACTTCAACAAGCTGGCGACCCGGCTCCGGGAGGCCGGCAAGGTCGTCATCGGCATGGGCGAGAAAAAGACGCCCGAATCCTTCCGCGTATCCTGTGAACGCTTCATCTTCCTGGATGTCCTGTCCGGGACCGACGAGGAGACCTCCTCCCGCCGCCAGTCCAGAAAGAAGGCCGCTTCCACCCGCCGCCAGTCCAAAAAGACCGCGGCAGAACCCGCCGCTGCTGCCGAGCCCGTGATCGCCGAGCCCGCCGCCTATTCGACCGAAGAGGAGGATGCCGGCACAGACTCCGCCTCCTCCATCACCGACTCCTCCAAGATCGAGGACGCCATTGTCAAGATGATCACCGACAACAGCGCCGAAGGAAGAGAGACCGGCCTGGGCGAGATCGGGTCCCGCCTGGTCAAGATCTTCCCGGACTTTGATATCCGGAATTATCACTATACCAAGCTTTCCGAATACCTGATGGATTTCCCGTCCCTGTCTGTTGAGAACCGGGACAACGCCGTCTGGGTCTCCCTCAAGGTCACCTCAGACGCCGATATTGAAAAGCAGATCCTCCAGATCTTCGAAAAGCACCAGACAAATGAAATGTACCTGTCCGCCCTCAAGAAGGAGCTGGAAAAGGTCAATCCCAACCTGGACGCCACCATCCGCAAGAGCGGGGTCACCCGTTTCTCCGTGTATCTCAACCGCCGGATCCCTTCCCTGATCGTGAACGGGCGCTATGCCTCTCTCCGGACAGACCAGGACCAGGCCTGAAAGCCCCCCTCCGTCAATGATAATAGTTTCCGGGAATGACCGCTCCGGTCAGGCTGCCCTTCTTAAGGGGAGCGGAGTCAGGGAGCCTTTCTCCGTGATACTATGCGCAGGATAAGAGCTTTACATGCAAAGAAGGTATGCCGCCGGCATACCTTCTTTTTTGACATCTTCCCATATATGCGCATACGGCTCCCGCTCCTGTACGGGACGCTCCCTCAGGCGGATACAGGCCGCTTCTCAGCTCCCCAGGGTCAGGCGGATCAGGACCTCGGCTCCGGCCGCGTCCACCCGGAGGGTCCCTCCCAGGGCGGAAATGGTGGTCCTGGCCGCGTAGAGATTCTCCCGGGCCCTGTCCCCGGCCGCCTCATCGGCGTTCCAGAGGGAGGCGATATCCGCCGGCGTAAAGCTTCCGTCCGTATAGGCGACGCGGATACCGGCCTTGACCCTGCCTCTGGCCGGCCGTTCGCTGGTCAGGACCAGGGTCACGCTCCCGCCGTCGGGCTCTGCCGAAAGCACTCCGTCCAGGGCGCTGCAGATGGCCGTCTGCAGGAGGGCCTTCCGGCCCCGCACCTGCCCCCTGTACTTGACCTGCTCCCGAAGGACCAGGGTGATGCCCCGCTCCGCGGCCCGGATGCTCTGATAGAGCATGACGTTCCGGACCGCCTCCGTCAGGACAAAGGCGGACTCTGTCTCCGCCTCGGTGTATTCGGCCGCCATGGCGGAAAAATCCCGGAGGATCTCATCCCGGATCTGCTCCCCGTTCTGGGGCCTGACCGCGTTGGAGACCCCGAAGAGCCCGGCGTCCTGCTCCATGATATAGAGGAGCCGGTCCCTGGCCCGGTCCATCTGCCTGCCGGCGATCTCCAGTTCCGCCTTTTTGTAGCGGGCCCTGTCCGAAGGGGCGGCTCCGTCCCTTCTGGTCTGGGCCTCCTGGAGGATGGTCAGCTCCTGGCGGAGCTTTTCCTGCTGGACGTCAAAGGCCTCTGTCAGCTCCGCCTCCCGGTCCGCCGCTTCCTTCCGGCACCTGGCCAAAAGGGCCTGGGTACTGTCCTCGAAGGCCTTTTTCTGGTCCTGGATCTCCAAAGCCAGCCGCCGGTTCTCCCGGCGAAGGTCCGCGATCTCCCTGTCTCTTCTGGCCAGGTCCTCGGACGCTTTGCGCTCCGTTCCTGCCAGCCTCTCGGCGGCCTTCTTCCCCATCTCCTCCAGGTCCTGCCTGGCCTTTTTCTGTTCGGCCCGGATGGCGGCGCCGGCCCGCTCCGATTCCCGGAGGACCTCCGTATAGGCGGCGTCCCTGTCCAGGCAGCAGATAAAGACCAGCCGGTCCCTGCCGTTCTCGGCCAGGGAGGAATCCACGTAAAGGGCGGTCCAGACCGGCTTCTTTCCCTTGCCGGTCAGGCGGAACATGCCGCAGTCGGGATCGGCAGGCTTTTCCAGGACATGGGTATCCAGGATCCGCTGCCTTGTGATGTCCGTCATTTCCAGGCCGGTAAAGGGATCGTCCGCGGCCGCCTTCATATATTCGGCCCGGCTCATGCCGCAGAGGGCAGGGACCCTCCTGCCCGCGTAGAGGGACTCGAACCGGCCCTCCGACAGGCGGAGGAGGCTCAGGACCCCCGGCACAAAGCGGAGGACCTCGCCGGTGAGGTCTGCCTGGGCCTGGAGCTGGAGGATCATCTTTTCAAAGCCTCCCGTCTCCAGGAGGACGATATACCAGAGCCTGCCCCCGTCCCTGTCCGCCTCGGCCCGGACATGGAGCCGGCAGCGCATGCGGCGTCCCTCCGCGTCCCTGAAGCCCAGGCTGCAGATATTGAGCTTTTCCATGTCCTGGCGGGGATCCAGGATCGCCCGGAGCTTGTTCTCTTCTCCCGGCCAGATCATAAAGAGGGGGTCGGCCTTCAGGGCGCTGTCGAAGGCCTCCTCCGTATAGCCCAGCCGGCGGATGAAAAATCGGTTGAAGAGGGCCCGGTCCGGCAGGTCCGACCCCGTCTGGTGAAGGATGGCCGTGCCGCAGGGCAGGCGGTCGCAGGCGGCCGCCGTCAGGAGGCTCCGGTCCAGCTCCGTCTCTCCGTTTTCGGAGATATGGACCGCCGTGATCTCCTGGCCTCCCTCCCGGTCGGAAATGACGAGGGAGCAGAAGTAGCTCCGTCCCTTGCCCTCCGCGGAGGAGACCACGCTGATCTCATAGGAGACCGAACAGATCCCGCTGGCCGCGGGGGCCGACCAGATGGAGGCGATATCCACATATCCCCGGACAGGGGCCGCCATCATTCTCTCCCGGAGAAAGGTCTCTCCCTCCGTCCGGGTCCTGACATGCCTGGCCGCGCCGGGCAGGACCAGGACAGCGTCCTCCGCCAGCTTTTCCGCGCAGGCAGGGGCTCTTCTTTTATTAAAAAAGCTGAATAAAAAAGACTTTCCAAAATCGATCGGTGTCATTCGGCTCTCCCTTGCATGATTCGCTGTCTTTCATTATAGCATCCGGCCCTGTCTCTGACAAAAGGCACAAACGTTTCGTTCCATTTCGGTCTTCCTGCCGGCTTTCTTTTTGGACCGGCTGCCTGTATACTGGTCCCATGAACCAGACATCCCTTCGCTCCGGGCCTCTCTCCCGGACACAGACAGGCATTTCTCAGACAGCAAGGAAAAGAACCAATGAAAACACCCGTCACCCCCGTACTCCTGAAAAATCTGCGCAGATACAGACGTCTGACCCAGGCCGAGGCCAGCGAGGCCATCGGCATTTCTCCCCGTTCCTGTTCCGACTATGAACACGGACGCCGCCGGGTCTCTCTGGAGATCCTGATCCGGTTCGCCCGCCTCTATGATGTCTCCCTGGACTATCTGACCGGGGCCACCCTGATCCGGGACGTTTTCCCCCGCTTCTGACGATCTGCCAGGGAAAGGATTTCCATGATCCGCGTCATTGCCATAGGAAAAATGAAAGACAAGGCCCTCCGGATGCTGGAGGACGAATATATCCGCCGCCTGACCCCCTTCCATAAGACGGAGATCATCGAGGTGCGCGATGAACCGGCCCCCAAAGGGGACCGGGAAAAGGACAGCGAGCTGGCCAGGATCCGGGAAGGAGAACGGGCCCTGGACAGGATCCGGGAGGATGACTTTGTGATCCTGCTGGACCTCCACGGAAAGGAATGGGACTCCGAGACCTTCGCGAAGAACCTGGGCCGGTGGCAGGAAAGGGCCAGATGCCTGACCTTTGTCATCGCCGGCTCCACCGGGCCCTCTCCCGCTCTGGTCAGCAGGGCCGACGAGCGCTGGAAGCTCTCCTCCCTGACCTTTACCCATCTGATGACGAGGGTCCTGCTGCTGGAGCAGGTCTACCGGGCTTCTATGATTCTGAACAACAGGACCTATCATAAGTGACCTTCTATTGGCAGTATTTCACAATTACTGTTTGTAATGGCGGGATTCTTATGCTAAGATGATTGTAAGAATGTGCCGGCATTTTCCGGAAGAGCAGACGTTAAGAAAAGGAGTACATAAACTATGATGAAATTAGTACTTGTAAGACATGGCGAAAGCGAATGGAACAAGCTGAACCTTTTCACCGGCTGGACCGATGTAGACCTGAGTGAAAAAGGCCACGAGGAAGCCGCACAGGGCGGCCGCATCCTCAAGGAAGAGGGCTATGACTTTGATATCGCCTATACTTCCTATCTGAAGAGAGCGATCCATACCCTCAACCATATCCTGGATGAGATGGACCGCAACTGGATCCCCGTAGTCAAGGCATGGCAGCTCAACGAGCGTCACTACGGCGCCCTGCAGGGCCTGAACAAGGCTGAGACCGCTGCCAAGTACGGCGACGAGCAGGTCAAGATCTGGAGACGTTCCTATGACGTAACTCCGCCGGAACTGGAGCCCACCGATGAGAGAGCCCCCCAGAACCAGGATATGTTCCGCGACGTCGATCCCGCCAACCTGCCTCTGACCGAGTCCCTGGAGATCACCGTAGCCCGCGCGGTTCCTTTCTTCAACGAAGTGATCAAGCCCCAGATGCAGGCCGGCAAGAGAGTCATCATCGCCGCTCACGGCAACTCTCTGCGCGCCCTTGTCAAATATTTTGACAACATGACCCCCGAAGAGATCCTGGGCGTCAACATCCCCACCGGCGTACCGCTTGTCTATGAATTCGACGATGAGTTCAAGGTGATCAAGAAGTACTACCTGGGCGATCAGGAAGCTCTCAAGGCCAAGATGGAAGCTGTTGCCAACCAGGGCAAGGCCAAATAAGTAATACTCCTTACAGAGACCCGGAAGGGGGTGCGGCAAAGCCGCGCCCCCTTCTTTTCTTTCTCTTTTCTTTCTTCT
>CAMOUD010000019.1 GCA_946626215.1 uncultured Lachnospiraceae bacterium | reverse complement strand
CACCGGCCCCAACATGGCCGGCAAGTCCACCTATATGCGGCAGGTGGCCCTGATCAGCCTCATGGCCCAGATCGGGTCCTTTGTGCCCGCGTCCTCCGCCGACCTCTGCGTGGTGGACCGGATCTTTACCAGAGTAGGCGCCTCCGACGACCTGGGAAGCGGCCAGTCCACCTTCATGGTGGAAATGAACGAGGTGGCCAATATCCTCAGGAACGCCACGCCCAGGAGCCTTCTCATCCTGGATGAGATCGGCCGGGGCACCTCCACCTTTGACGGCCTCTCCATTGCCTGGGCCGTCATCGAGCACATCAGCAACCGCAAATACCTGGGCGCCAAGACCCTCTTTGCCACCCACTACCATGAGCTGACGGAGCTGGAGGGCAAGATCTCCAACGTGACCAACTACTGCGTGGCGGTCAAGGAGAGCGGAGACGACATCGTCTTCCTCCGGAAGATCGTCCGGGGCGGGGCGGACAAGTCCTACGGCATCCAGGTGGCCAGGCTGGCCGGCCTGCCGGAAATGGTCATAGACAGGGCACGGGAGCTGGTGGACCAGCTCTCCGACAACGACATCACGGAGAAGATCGCCGGGATCGAGACCAAGGGAGGCCCGGCGGCCTCCAGGAAGCCGGTCCGCTATGACGAGGTGGACATGGGCCAGATGTCCCTCTTCGAGACCACAAAGGACGAGGACGTCATCAAGGAGCTGACGGAGATCGATATCAGCAACATGACGCCCCTGGACGCCCTCAATACCCTCTACCGCCTCCAGAGCATGCTGAAGAACCGCTGGAACGGCTGACCGACAGGGAGGACCCTATGCCTATACATGTACTCAGTGAAGAAACGATCAACCGGATCGCGGCCGGCGAGGTGGTGGAACGCCCCCTCAACGTGGTCAAGGAGCTGGTGGAGAACGCCATAGACGCCGGGGCCGACGCCATTACCTGCGAGATCAGGGGCGGCGGCATCGAGCTGATCCGGATCACCGACAACGGCTGCGGCATCCCCGCGGACCAGGTCCGGAAGGCCTTTCTGCGCCATTCCACCTCCAAGATCCGGGATGAAAGGGACCTGCTGAGCCTGCAGACCCTGGGCTTCAGGGGGGAGGCCCTGTCCTCCATCGCCGCCGTTTCCAGGATCGAGATGATCACCAAGACCAGGGACAGCCTGACCGGGATCCGGGCCGTCAGCCGGGATACCGCCCAGGGGTCCGAGGAGGCGGTCATCGACCTGGAGGAGATCGGAGCCCCCGACGGGACCACGGTCTTTGTTCGGAACCTCTTTTACACCGTGCCGGTCCGCCGCCGCTTCCTGCGCCAGCCCCAGACCGAGGCGGGCTACATTACGGACCTGATCGAGCGCCAGGCCCTGTCCCATCCGGGCATTTCCTTCCACTACCGGGTGAACGGCCAGGAAAAGCTCCATACCACAGGCAACGGGAAGCTGAAGGACCTGATCTACCGGATCTACGGCAGGGAGATCTCCGAAAGGATCCTGCCCCTTAAGGCCGAAAACGGGGGCTATCAGCTGGAGGGCTTTATCGGAAGGCCGGAGATTTCCCGGACCAGCCGGAACTTCGAGGTCTTTTTTGTCAACGGAAGGATGCTGAAGAGCGACCTTCTGTCCAGGGCCCTGGAGGAGGGCTACCGGACGGACCTGATGCAGCACCGCTTCCCCTTCGCCATCCTTCACCTTCAGCTGCCTCCCGAGCAGATCGACGTCAACATCCATCCCTCCAAGATGGAGATCCACTTCGCTGACCGCCAGGCCGTCTTTGACTTTATCAATGAATCCGTCCACGGGGTCCTCCATCAGGTGGAGCTGATCCCCGAGGCCACCATCCGGACGGACAAGGAGGCCGCGCGGGCGGCCAGGGCCGAAGAGGAGGAAAGAAGGGCGGCGGCCGCCGCCGATCCCCATCCCGAGCCCTTTGAAAGGGCCCGCAGGGCCAGGCTGGACAGAGAGGCCCTGACGCCGGATCCGGCGGAAGAGGCAGGAGAGATCCCGGCCCCGGAGGCCGGGGCGGCCGCCGCGGCCGAAGAGCCCGCTCCCTACGGGGAGGAACCGGTCCGGACCAGGCCGGGCGGAGAGGCCCTGGTGGTGGAAGAGGACTTTGTCTTTGAGGACCGGAGGCTCCTGGCCGGGGAGACCGGTCCGGAAGAGGAGACCGGGCCCGGTCCTGAGGGGACCTATGTCCAGGCCTCCCTCTTTGAGCCTGTGGACGAGGCCCTGCCCGCGGACCATGTCCTGTCCGAGGAGGCCGCGCCGGATTTCAGGATCATCGGCCAGGTCTTTGAGACCTACTGGCTCATCCAGTACCAGGACCAGATGCTGATGATCGATCAGCACGCGGCCCATGAAAAGGTCATGTTCGAGCGCTTCATGGCCTTCTTTGAAAAGAACCAGGACCAGCCGGCCCCCAGCCAGCAGCTGATGCCGGCGGCGGTCATTACCCTGTCCGGCAGGGAGGAGGCGGCCTTTGAGGCCTGCCGGGAGTCCCTGCGCCGGATGGGCTATGAGATCGAGGCCTTCGGCGGCGGATCCTTCCTGATCCGGGCCGTCCCCCTGGCCCTCTATTCCAATGAGCCCGCCGATCTCCTGCATGAGATCCTGGAGGAGGCCATGGAGGAAAGGCTGAAGGGGACCCCCAGGGCCATCCTGACCCGGATCGCCACCATGTCCTGCAAGGCGGCGGTCAAGGGCAATACCATCATGGGCCTGACGGAGGCCGAAGAGCTGATCCGGTCTCTCCTGAAGCTGGACAACCCCTACCACTGTCCCCACGGCAGGCCCACCATCGTGTCCATTTCCAAAAGGGACATGGATAAGAAATTCAAGAGGATCATATGATGAAGAACAAAGAGCCTCTGGTCATCGTGGCCGGGCCCACGGCCTCCGGCAAATCGGCGGCCGCCGTGGAGCTGGCCTCCCGCCTGAAGGGGAGCGTGATCAGCGCCGATTCCATCCAGGTCTACAGGGGCATGGACATAGGCTCGGCCAAGGTCACCCGGGAGGAAACGGCGGGGATCCCCCACTATCTGATCGATATCCTGGAGCCCGACGAGGACTGGAACGTGGTCAGCTTCCAGGCAAAGGCCAGGGAGGCCATCGCCGAGATCCGAAGCCGGGGGCGCCTTCCCATCCTCTGCGGGGGGACCGGCTTCTATATCCAGTCGGTCCTCTACGATATTGACTTTACGGAGGTGGACGATGACAGGGCCTACCGGCAGGAGCTGGAGGAACTGGCCAGGACGAAGGGGCCGGAGGCCCTCCATGCCCTGCTGGAGGCGGCGGATCCCGCCTCGGCCGAGGCCATCCACCCCAACAACATCAAGCGGACCATCCGGGCCCTGGAATTCGCCAGGCAGTCCGGGGGCCGGATCTCGGACCACAACAGGGCCCAGAGGGAAAGGGAGGCCGCCTATAAGGCCGCCTTCTTTGTCCTGACCATGGACCGGGCCAGGCTCTATGAGAGGATCGACCGACGGGTCGACCTCATGATGGACCAGGGCCTGGTGGAGGAAGTCAGGGGCCTTATGGACCGGGGGCTGACCGCCTCCCATGTCTCCATGCAGGGCCTTGGCTATAAGCAGGTCTGCAGGGCCCTTTCCGGGGAGATGTCCCTGGAGGAGGCCGTCTATGAGATCAAGCGGGATACCAGGCACTTTGCCAAAAGGCAGCTGACCTGGTTCAAAAGAGAGCGGGACGTCATCTGGACGGATGCCGGCCGGTTCGAAAATACGGCAGCCATGGCGGACTGGATGGAGTCCGTCATCCGGGAACGGGGCCTTCTGGAGCCGGCTGAATAAGCAGTGAACAGAAAAACGACAGGAAAGGAAACAGAAAGATCCATGACAGGAACAGGGCAGATCTACGCCTCCTTCGGCATTTCCGAAAGGGTCCTTGCCTTCGGGGAAGAGATCCTGAAGGGGCTGGAGGAGCGCTTTAAAGCCATTGATGAAACAGCGGAATACAACCAGCTCAGGGTCATAAAGGCCATGCAGGACGCCCATATCGGGGAAGCCAACCTCAAAGGCACCACGGGCTACGGCTATGATGACATCGGAAGGGACGGCCTGGAGAAGGTCTACGCCTCCTACTTCCATACGGAGGACGCCCTGGTCCGGCCCCAGATCACCTGCGGGACCCACGCCCTGGCCCTGGCCCTCATGTCCAACCTCCGGCCCGGAGACAGGCTCCTTTCGGCCGCCGGCAAGCCCTATGACACCCTGGAGGAGGTCATCGGGATCCGGCCCTCCAGAGGGTCCCTGGCCGAATACGGGATCACCTACGGCCAGGTGGACCTGACCCCGCAGGACGGCTTCGATTATCCGGCCCTGGAGGAGGCCCTGAAGGACCCGTCCGTCCGCCTGGTCACCATCCAGAGGTCCAAGGGCTACCAGACCAGGAGGACCCTGTCCGTGACCGCCATCGGCCAGGCCATCTCCTTTATCAAGGAAAGACGGCCCGACGTCATCTGCATGGTGGACAACTGCTACGGGGAATTCGTGGAGAGGATCGAGCCCTCGGATGTGGGCGCCGACATGATCGTGGGGTCCCTGATCAAGAATCCCGGCGGCGGGCTGGCCCCCATCGGCGGCTATATCTGCGGCACCAGGGAGTGCGTGGAGAACGCGGCGGTCAGACTGACCAGCCCGGGCCTGGGCAAGGAGGTGGGGGCCTCCCTGGACCTCCTCCCCAGCTTCTACCAGGGCTTTTTCCTGGCCCCTGTGGTCACGGCTGCCGCCCTCAAGGGAGCGGTCTTTGCCGCCTGCTGCTATGAAAAGCTGGGCTTTGCCGTCCTGCCGGACGGGACCGAGAGCCGGCACGACATCATCCAGTCGGTGACCTTCGGGAGCCCGGAGGGCGTCATCGCCTTCTGCCAGGGCATCCAGGCCGCCTCTCCGGTGGATTCCTACGTGGACGCCGTCCCTGCCCCCATGCCGGGCTATGATTCCGACGTCATCATGGCGGCCGGGGCCTTCGTGTCCGGGTCCTCCATCGAGCTGTCGGCCGACGGGCCCATCAAGCCTCCCTACAGCGTCTATTTCCAGGGCGGCCTGACCTGGCCCCACGCCCGCCTGGGCATCCTCATGAGCCTGCAGAAGATGCTTGACCGGGGTCTGATAGACTTATAAGATGAAGGAAAGGGCCGTTGAGAAGGGGCCCTCTGCGTGCATACATTCCTCTGCCCGGAGCGCGGAAAGGAAACGGATGCACGAACCTGAAATGCCCTATGAACGCTTTCTCGAAAAGGGTGCCGGGAGCCTGACCAACGCGGAGCTTCTGGCCATTATCCTGAGGACCGGGACCGGCGGCAGGAGCGCCGTGGACCTGGCCAGGCAGATCCTTGACCGGGGAGGAGGCCGCCTGTCGGCCCTCCATGACCTGGACCTGAAGGACCTGCTGGAGATCCGGGGGATCGGGACGGTCAAGGCCGTCAAGGTCCTGTCCCTGGCCGAGCTTTCCCTCCGCCTGTCCCGGGAAAAGGCCGAAAGGACCCTGGTCTTCCACAGCCCTGCTTCCGTGGCGGAATACTACATGGAAAAGCTCCGCCATGAGCCCAGGGAGGTCCTCTGCCTCCTCCTTCTGGATAACCGCATGGCCCTGATCCGGGAGGAGATCCTCTCCCGGGGCACGGTCAACGCCACCCTCATTTCTCCCAGAGACATCTATATCCGGGCCCTGAAAGGGGGCGCGGTCAACATCATGCTTCTTCACAACCATCCCAGCGGTGATCCCAGTCCCAGCCGGGCGGACCTTCTGGTCACGGACCAGGTCAGAAAGGCCGGCGAGCTTCTGGATATCCGCCTGCGCGACCACATCATCATCGGAGACCTCACCTACTACAGCATGAAAGAAGAAGGAAGACTGGATCGATGAAGAAAGACGATTTTAGATCCGAACACACAGAGCCTGTCCTGAAGGATATCCGGGAAACCATCAAAAGGACGGCCGGGAGCCGGGCCGGCGTGCTGGCCCTGGTCATTTTCGCGTCCGCCCTGGTCCTTTTCATCAGGCTCTTTTCCCTCCAGGTGATCCACGGCAGGGACTACCAGTCCGATTTCCAGGAATCCACCAGACGCCAGATCACGGTGCCCGGGGAGAGAGGCTGCATCTATGACCGGAACGGGGTCCTTCTGGCAGGCAACGAGACCTGCTACAACGTCATGCTCCGGGATGAGACCACGGACGCCCAGGATACCAACGCGGTCCTCAATGAGGCCATCCGGAACGTCATCCTGATCACGGAGAACCACGGGGACGTCATGAGCACGGATTTCGGCATCCGGGCCGGGTCCGACGGATCCTATTCCTTTGCCTATGAGGGCTGGAACCTGGACCGGTTCCTGGCGGATATCTACGGCCACGCCGAGATCGGGGACCTGACCCCGGAGGAGAAGAACAAAACGCCGGGCCAGGTGGTGGAGGATCTGGCGGACCGGTATGAGATCAATACCTCGGACGCCGCCTATTCCGGATCCGTCAGAGGCAGGCAGCACCTGCTTTCGGCCGTCATCGCCCGTTACCTGATCCGGCTCAACGCCTACCAGCAGTACCGCTACGCCCTGATCGCCCCCAATGTTTCCGTCGAGTCGGTCCGGGAGATCGAAGCGCTGAAGACGGACGGCCTCAAGGTGGACCAGACCTACCGGCGCTATTATCCCTTCGGGGAGGCCATGTCCGACTTCCTGGGCTATACCGGAGAGATCTCCGCCGATGAGCTCTCTTCCCGCCAGGAGAAGGATCCCGAGACGGACTACCGGACCGGCGATACCATCGGCAAGCAGGGGATCGAGGCCTCCATGGAGGACGCCCTCCACGGCCGCAACGGCAGCCGGACCATCACCGTGGACAACCGGGGCCGGGAGCTTTCCGCCACCGGATCCACCGCGCCTGAGCGGGGCCGGGACGTCTACCTGACCATCGATTCCAATCTCCAGTACGCGGCCTACCAGATCCTGGAGCACGATCTGGCCATGATCCTTCTGGACAAGATCTCGGCCAATACCGGAGACTTCATCATCACGGAGGAGATGGATTCCTCCGATATCGAGATCACCATCAGCCAGGTCTACGCCGGCTGCCTCTACAACCTGATCGACCTGTCCCGCTTTACCCAGGAGGACGCCACCGAGGCGGAGCAGACCCTCTACGGCCACTATCTGGCCTACAGGGAATCGGTCCTGGAGTTCCTCAGGAACGAGATGGCCGGCACCAGGACCAACTATGAGGACCTGGTGCCTGAATACCGGTCCTATGAATCGGTCCTGGTCTCCCGCCTCTACTCGGACGGGATCCTGGACAGCTCCCTGATCGACGGGAACGACGGCGTCTACCAGGCCTGGTCGGCAGGCGGGGCCGTCAGCCTCTATTCCTTCCTTTACAGGGCGGCGGAAAAGGGCTGGATCCATACCGACCGGCTTTCCGCGGGAGAAGGGGCCGGAGCGGACCAGATCGTCTCAGCCTGCATCGATTACATGATGGAGATCGCCCCGGACAGCCAGTCCATGACCAAGCAGGTCTACCGCTATATGTGCGTCAATGAGGCGGCGGATCCCAGGCTGGTCTGCCAGACCCTGATCGACCAGGGACTGGTGGAGCTTTCCGAGGATGAGCTGAACCGGTGGAACAACGGGTGGGAGAGCGCCTATGATTTCATGATCCACAGGATCCGGAACCTGGACCTGACCCCCTCCGACCTTCACCTCTATCCCTACTGCGGGTCCATGGTGGTCACCGACGTCAACGACGGCTCTGTCCTGGCCATGGTCTCGTATCCGGGCTATGACAGCAACAAGATCACGGACGGGGCGGACGCGGACTATCTGGCCAGCCTGTCCGCCAACGCCTCCAAGCCCATGCTCAACTACGCGACCCAGTCCGTGACGGCCCCCGGCTCCACCTTCAAGATGGTCACCTCCACGGCGGCCCTGATGGAGGGCGTGGTGGACCTGGATGAAAGGCTCCACTGCGGCGGAGAGTTCGACAAGATCGACCCGGCCGCCACATGCTGGATCTCGCCCGGCGCCCACGGGAACCTGGCCCTGTCTTCGGCCATCACCAACTCCTGCAACATGTATTTCTATGAAGTGGGCTACCGGCTGGGCCAGAACGACGCCCAGGGCCGGTATAAGGAGGACGCCGCCTATTCCACCGAAAAGGGCATGGAGAAGCTGGGGACCTACGCCGCCATGTACGGCCTGGACAGAAAGTCCGGCGTAGAGACGGAGGAGTCCTCGCCCAACGTGGCCACCCGGGACTCGGTCCGGTCCGCCATCGGCCAGTCCAACCATTCCTACACCACCTCCGGCCTGGCCCGGTATGTGACGGCCGTGGCCTCCTCCGGCACGGTCTATGACCTGACCCTGGTCGACAAGGTCTGTGACCAGGGAGGGACCAACCCTGAACAGAACAAGGCGGAAGTGACCGGAACGGTCAATATGGATTCCGCCTGGTGGGACGCCATCCATGAGGGCATGCGGGGCGTGACCAGCTCCATGTCCTACCGGCTGGGCGTCACGGTGGCCGGCAAGACCGGTACCGCCGAGAACGCCGTGGACCGGCCCAACCACGCGCTCTTCGTGGGCTACTGGCCCTATTCCGAACCGGAATACGCCATCGCCTGCCGGATCCCCTACGGCTATACCAGCACCTACGCGGCAGCCGCCTCCGAACACATCATTTCCTACATGCAGGGCAACCGTACACTGGAGCAGCTGACCGGGACCACTTCCATTTCCGGCACCAGCTACGGAGACTAAGAGGGAGAGAAGACCATGCTGACGACCTTTCATATCCGGAAATTTGATTATGTCCTGGTCCTGGCCTCCCTGGCCCTGACCAGCTTCGGGATCCTGGCCATCCACTCCGCCCGTCCCGAGCTGGTGGGCCGCCAGCTCATGGGCCTGGGGATCGGCCTGATCGCCATGATCGTGATCTCGGCCCTGGACTATAAGACCATCCTGCGCTACTACTATGTCTGGTACGCCATCGCCCTGGTCTTCCTGCTCTGGGTCCTCCTCTTCGGCCTCCAGGTCAACGGGGCCAGGAGATGGATCGTATTCGGCCCCATCACCTTCCAGCCTTCAGAAGCGTCAAAATTACTATTGATTTTATTTTATTCAAAGTTCATAATAAAAATGAAGGAGAAGGTCAATTCTTTGGTTCTTTTGCTGATTTCTATGGCGCTGGCCCTGCCTCCGCTCCTGATGATCCTCAAGGAACCGGATCTTTCGACCACCCTCATGGTCACCCTGATCATCGCCTGCCTGCTCTTTTCGGGCGGCCTGGATTACAAGCTGATCGGAGGGATCCTGGCAGTCATGCTGCCGGCGGCCGGAGGCCTTCTTTTTGCCGTCGTCAATCTGTCCGCGGTCTTTCCGGACTATCAGCGCAACAGGATCCTGGCCTGGCTGAATCCGGAGGCCTACGCCACGTCCTACGCCTATCAGACCATGCAGTCGATCCGGGCGATCGGATCTGGCCAGCTTTTCGGAAAATGGAGCAACCCCAATCCCAGCTCATCGCTGCTGGATTCGGGATTCCTTTCCGAATCACAGACTGACTTTATCTTCTCCGTCATAGGGGAGGAATACGGCTTTATCGGGACCTGTCTGGTCCTGGTACTCCTGACTGCCATCGCTGTCCGCTGCTTCATGATCGGCGGGCAGGCCAGAAAGATGTCCGGCCGGCTCATTGCCTGCGGCGTCGGTTCCTGGATCGGCTTTCAGGGCATGCTGAATATAGGAGTCGCGGTCGGAATGGTCCCCAATACGGGCATCCCGCTGCCCTTCGTCAGTTACGGATTGACCAGTCTGGTCTGTTTGTTCGCGGCCATAGGATTCGTCCTGAATGTCCGCATGCAGACCGGGAAACAGGCCTGAGCATGGGGGTGCTCGCGGCCGAGGAAATGCCGAGAGGCAGGGAGGTTTTAGGTTTTCATAGCAGGAGGCAGCCGGGAGGCTGTCCGACAGGGGACAGGGAACATGAACATAGCATTGATAGCGCATGATGCGAAAAAGAAGCTCATGCAGAATTTCTGCATAGCCTACAGAGGAATACTGGTCAAGCATACCCTGTATGCGACCGGGACGACTGGCCGCCTGATTGAGGAGGTCACGAACCTGAATATCCACAAGCTGCTGACCGGCCATCTGGGCGGCATGCAGCAGATCGGCGCCCAGATCGAGCACAATGAGATCGACCTCGTGATCTTTCTGCGCGACCCTCTCAATCCCAAGATCCATGAACCGGACGCGAATGCCCTTATTCGCCTCTGCGACATGCACAACATCCCCATGGCCAGCAACCTGGCCACGGCCGAGCTTCTGATCAAGTCTCTGGACCGCGGTGATTTTGAATGGAGAGATCCCTATAAATGATGCCGACAGCGCCCCCGTTCCTCCGGAACCGGGGTGCTTGTATTTCCGGTGAGGATACTCTATAATATTTTTACATCCCTTCGTGGGATCAACAGCATTTCTAATCTTTAGGAGGATATGTCCAATGGTTCAGCTTATTATCGGAGACAAGGGCAAGGGTAAAACGAAATGTATCCTGGACAAGGTCAATAAGGAAGTTAAGGATGCCATGGGAAGCATCTGCTATATTGATAAGAGCAGCAAGCACATGTTCGAACTCAACAACCGCGTGCGCCTCATCAACATCCGCGACTATCCGGTGGTCAACACCGATCAGTTCCTCGGCTTCATCGCCGGCATGATCGCCCAGGACCACGATCTCGAACAGGTCTACATCGATTCTTACCTCGTCGTCTCCAGGACAAAGGAAGAAGGATTCGCGGCTTCCATTGAGACGCTTAAAAAGATCAGTGACAGATTCAACGTCGACTTCATCATCAGCGCCTCGCTGGAGGAAGCTGAGGTTCCTGCTTCTGTCAGAGATCTCGTAACCATTTCTCTTTAATCTTGCTAACAGGCCCTGGGGATCTTGGAAGATCACCAGGGCTTATTGCGCCGTACGGCGCGGAAAGGTCCCAGCATTGTTCGATAACAGCTCCGGCGAAGGAAGGAGATTTTCCCTTCCCTTTCATCTGAACCTGCCGATCCTGCTCCTGACGGCCCTCCTGGCCTACTTCATGATCTACAGCTTCAGCTTCCTGACCTCCAAGAAAACAGACGTATACGAGGTGCGGATGGGGACCCTGGCAGAGGATACTGTCTACCGGGGGATCGCCCTGCGCAATGAGGTCATCACAAAATCGGAATATACGGGCATCGTCAACTTCTACAACAAGGAGACGGACCGGATCGGAGCGGGCGGCCTTGCCTATACGGTGGATGAAAAGGGCGAGCTCCAGGAATACCTGAGGAAGGGGGAAGGAGAGACCTCCTCCCTGACGCCCAGGGACTACGCGGCCTTCCGGGACGAGATCATTGACTTTACCAATGATTTCGATCTCAGAAGCTTCCAGACGGTCTATGACCTGAAGAATTCCATGATGAGCGCCTCCCAGAAGGTGTCCAACCGGAGCATCCTGGAGGGGATCGAGGACCTGTCCTCCACCTCCATCCACACCTGCTACGCCGGGGAATCGGGCGATATCATCTATTCCGTGGACGGAATGGAGAGCCTGACCTTCGAGACCCTGAGCCTGGGAGACTTCAACGAGTCCTCCTACAAGAAGACCACCATCGAGAACAACCAGCAGATCAAGAAGGGAGCCCCGGTCTACAAGGTCTCCACCAGCGAGAAGTGGGGCATCGCCATCCGGGCCGCCTCCGAAGAGGAAGCCCAGGCCATGGTGGCCGAGCAGTACCTGCAGGTCCGGTTCCTGAAGAATTCCACCTCCGCCTGGGCCTCGGTGACCGCCAGGAACGATGACAGCGGCAACTGGTTCGTCCTTCTGTCCTTCACCAACTCCATGGTCAACTTCTGCACGGACCGGTACCTGGACATCGAGATCATCACCAACCAGAGGAGCGGGCTCAAGGTCCCCAACTCCTCCATCACCAAGGGAGAATTCTTCCTCATCCCCCATGATTTCCTGACCATCGGCCAGGGAGGAGAGAAGGGAGTCCTTCTGGAGGTCTACAACGAGGACGCTCCCGGCAGCCGTTCCGTGGAATTCATCCCCTCCACCCCCTATTCGGAGACCGAGGACTACTACTATCTGGACCAGTCGGTCCTGAGGGCCGGTGAGATCATCGACATGCCCGGCAGCTCCGCCCAGTACACCCTGGGCGAAATGGCGGAACTGACCGGTGTTTACTACATCAACAAGGGCTACGCCGACTTCCGTCAGGTCAACATCCTGTCCCAGAACGAGGAATTTGCCATCGTCGAGTCCGGCGCCCTCTACGGCCTCATGGAATATGATTATATCGTCCTCTACGCCGATACCATCAATCCTGAGGAATTCGTCCATCATTAATGCGGGAAGGAAGATATATGATCAGAGAAAATCTGCGAAGCGTTGAGGAGAGGATCCGGGCCGCCTGCGCCAGAGCGGGCAGGGACCGGTCGGAGGTGCGCCTGATCTGCGTCACCAAGACCAAGCCCGTGGAGATGCTGGAGGAGGCCTACGCGGCCGGCGAGCGTCTCTTCGGGGAGAACCGGGTCCAGGAGATCGTCCGCAAGAAGCCCCTGCTGCCGGCGGACATCGACTGGCATATGATCGGCCACCTGCAGAAGAACAAGGTCCGCCAGGTCATCGACAAGGCGGTCATGATCCACAGCGTGGATTCCCTGGCCCTGGCCGAGACCATCAGCAAAGAGGCGGTCCGGGCAGGCCTGGTCATGCCGGTCCTGATCGAGGTCAACGCGGCGGGAGAGGAATCCAAGTTCGGGGTCGCTCCGGAGGAGACGGAGGACCTGGTCCGGGCCATGGCGGCCCTTCCCGGCATCCGTGTCAGCGGGCTTATGACCATCGCTCCCTATACCGAAGATCCCGAAACGAACAGGCCCTATTTCCGACACCTCCGTAATTTGTCTGTTGACATCAAATCTAAATCCATTGATAATGTCAATATGAGTGTCCTTTCCATGGGCATGACAGGCGATTTTGAGGTCGCCATTGAAGAAGGAGCCACCCATATCCGGGTCGGCACGGGTATTTTCGGCGAACGGATCTACCAGTGAGAGACCTGAGAACACAGATAGAAGGAGACCTACCTATGAGCGTAATGGACAGACTGATCAACGCGATGAAGATCAACGAAGATCCTTATGATGATGAACCGGATGATGAATTCTATGATGACGAGGAAGAGGATGTCGATGAGACTGAGGACGCTTCCTCCGATTCCGAAGACGACGAGGTCGAGCCTGAAGAGCCGGCGCCCGCTCCCCGTACCCGCCGCAGGGCAGGCGTGAGCCGGGAGTCCGAATCCAGAGGCACCGTCCGCAGGTCCTATTCCGAGTCCGGCATGGAGGTCTGCGTGATCCGTCCTACGTCCGTCAATGACGCCCGGGAGGTCACCGATACCCTTCTGGCCGGTTCCACCGTGGTCCTTAACCTGGAGGGCATCGACGTGGACATCGCCCAGAGGATCATCGACTTCACCTCCGGCTCCTGCTACGCCATCCAGGGCAACGTGATGAAGATCTCCCACTATATCTTCGTCATTACCCCTGCCAACGTGGACATCACCGGCGACGTGGGGGCCGGCTTAAAGGAAGGCACCATCAGCATGTCCTCCCCCTTCGCCAAGAAATAAGACAGCAGCGCTTTTTCAAAACGCAGATCCAGAGCCTCTCCCAGTCAGCTCCGGGAGAGGCTTTCTTTTGCACATGGGAG
Source organism: uncultured Lachnospiraceae bacterium (assembly GCA_946626215.1). Classification (GTDB taxonomy): domain Bacteria; phylum Bacillota; class Clostridia; order Lachnospirales; family Lachnospiraceae; genus CAG-791. Next base: position 7,784 of record CAMOUD010000019.1, on the reverse strand, counting down.
AAACATATGTCACGAAATACCAGGGGGAGGATCCGCATGTCCTTCGGGCCGGAGGCCTCCTGCGATATCCTTTACAGGGACTCCTTTGATGACCTGGCGGGAGCCCTCGTCCGGGCCGGCCTGGCTGACAGGCGTGTCCTGATCCTTACTGACTCCAATGTCAGTTCCTTATACCTGGACCAGGTCACGGACGCCCTGGCGGGAGCCGCCCGGGAGGTCCTGTCCTTTGTCCTTCCTGCCGGGAAGGAGGAAGAGGCGCCGGAAGCAGGGGCCCTGCTGAAAGAATTCCTCGCGGACAAGGGCCTGGACAGGGACTGCCTTCTGCTGGTCCTGGGAGGAAGAGACCTCTGCGGCCTGGCCTTTCTTCCGGAGGCCGAAGCCCTGAAGGGGGCGGACAGGGTCCTGATCCCTACCAGCCTGAGCGCCCAGGCGGATCCTTTCTTCCGCGGGGATGGTGAAGGGGACCTGCCGGCCCGCCTTGTCTATGTCAATGTTTCCGCCCTGAAGTCCCTGCCTGCCGGGAGCTATGCCTCGGGCTTCGCGAAGGTCATGCACTGCGGACTGGTCCGGGACGCCGACTATTATGTCTGGCTCCTGGAAAACATGTATGAGATCCTGGACCGGGATCCGGAGGTCCTCCAGACCATGCTGGAAGGGACCGGAAGGATCCGGAAGGACCTGGCGGACCTGGATCCTTCCGGCAGGGGAGAAGGACTCCTGGACTTCGGAAAGACCATCGGCCGGGCCCTGGAGGAAGACCGGGGCAGGTCCCTGAGCCGGGGTGAGAGCCTGGCCCTGGGATCGGTCTGCGCGGCCTTCCTTTCCTGGAAAAAGGGCTTCATGGACATGGATGAATATTATGAGATCCGGGACATGTTCGTCCCCTTCGGCTTGTCCATTTCCGAGACGGACCTGGACCCTGCCGCCCTGGCGGCCCGGATCTTTTCCGGAGCGGAGGAAGAGGGCCTTCCCTTTGTCCTGTTAAAGGGGATCGGCCAGGCCTTCGCGGGGACCCTGGTCACCCGGCCCGAGGCTGAGGAAGCCATCCGGCAGATCGTCTGGAAGGAGGACGGGGAATGAGCGCCCCGCTGAAAAAGGCCCTGGGCCTGGACCTTCTTTTCATGGCCCTCCTGACCCTGCTGGACCAGGCGGCCAAGGTCCTGGCGGCCGGGGCCCTTCAGGGAGGCAGGTCCATCCCCCTGATCCCCGGCGTCCTGGAGTTCTATTATATCGAGAACCGGGGCGCCGCCTTCGGCATCCTGCAGAACGCCCGGGTCTTTTTCCTCCTGATCACGGCAGCCGCCATGGCCCTGATCCTTTACGGCCTCATCCGGTGCCCCCTGGACAGGCGGTACCGGCCTGTCCGGGTCCTCCTGGTCCTGATCGGGGCGGGCGCCCTGGGCAATGTCATCGACAGGGCCTTCCTTTCCTATGTCAGGGACTTCATCTACTTTTCCCTGATCGACTTCCCGGTCTTCAACGTGGCGGACATCTATGTGACCTGCGCGACCTTCCTCCTGGTCCTCCTGGTCCTTTTCTATTACAGGGAAGAGGACGACTTTGACTGGCTTTCCGGGAAGAAATGAGGGAGCATGACTGAAAATACCTTTATCATTACCGAGGACTATGAGGGAGAGCGGATCGACAAGGTCCTGTCCCTCCTCATCGAGGACCGGTCCCGGTCCTATTTAAAGCGCCTCTTTGACGGGGACTCGGTCCTGCTGAACGACAGGCCGGTCCGGCCCTCCGCCAGGCTGAAGGAGGGAGACCGGGTCTGGATCGCCATCCCGGACCAGATCATCCCGGACATCCTGCCCGAGGACATCCCCCTGGACATCCTCTATGAGGACGGAGACGTCCTGGTGGTCAACAAGCCCTGCGGCATGGTGGTCCACCCGGCCCCCGGCCACTATTCGGGGACCCTGGTCAACGCCGTCATGCACCACTGCGGGGATTCCCTTTCCGGGATCGGCGGGGTCCTGCGGCCCGGCATCGTCCACAGGATCGACAAGGACACCTCCGGCAGCCTGATCATCTGCAAGAATGACCTGGCCCACCAGTCCATAGCCGACCAGCTCCGGCTCCATACCATTGACCGGCGCTATTACGCCATCTGCTACGGAAGGCTCCACGACTCCGAACTGACCATCGACCAGCCCATCTACCGGGACCCCTCGGACCGCAAGAAGATGGCCGTGGTCAAGGGGGGCAAGCACGCCGTGACCCATGTCAGGGTCCTGGAAAGGCTGGGAGACTATTCCTTTGTGGAATGCGCTCTGGAAACGGGCCGGACCCACCAGATCCGGGTCCACATGGCCTATATCAGACATCCCCTGATCGGAGACCCCCTCTACCAGGGGAGCCGGCGCTGTCCCTATGAAACATACGGCCAGTGCCTGCACGCCGGCGTCCTGGGCTTTGTCCATCCCAGGACAGGAGACTATATCGAGACCCGGGCGCCCCTGCCCGAATATTTCAAGGAGATCCTGGCCCGTCTGGGCTCGGAATATGAATGCAAGTGAGAGAAAAAGGAAAGAAAGCCCTGAAGATCCTACGGATCACAGCGGCCTTTGCCGCTATGATCATCATGACCGCTGCCTGTATGCCGCAGGCAGGGCCCGGACAGGCCCCCGCTGAGGAGGCCTCCGGAGCAGCCACGGCGGCTGTCCCGGAAGAAACGGGGACCGGCATGACCGAAGAAGCGGCAGAGGCCGGTACCAAAGAAACAGAAGCAGCTCCGGAAGAAGAGGAGGAGACCAGCCAGGTCGCGGAGGGGCCCCGGAAGGGGATGAAGGCCGGAAGGATCTTCAATACCCAGAAGAATGAACTGGACGAGTTCACCGGGGGAGAGCCCGGTGACCAGACCGGTCATGAGACCCGGATCGACAAGTACGCCCTCTATTACAGGACGCCGGACTATCCCTGGACCTGCCTCCTTCACTGCACGGATCCCGAGCTGGCGGAAAGGGCCGCCGATCTGGCCGCTCTGACCGCTGCCAACGACCTGGTGGGCTATGACTCCGGCTCCCTGAAGACCACCTTCTGGGACCATCTGGCGGCCTCCTGTTACGATCCCGCCCAGATCACCATTGCCTGCTCGGCCAACTGCGCCACCTCCATCCTTTCCATCTATAAGGCGGCCGGCTATCAGCTGGGCATAGAGGCCCTGCAGGGGATCGACCATTCGGGCAACGCCTCGGACGTGCCGGGGATCCTCATGGCCACAGGCCTCTTTGAAAAGGTCACGGACGAGGGCAGGCTCCACAGTCCCGACCATAACCACGCGGGCGACGTCTATGTGGCCCCCGGCCGTCATGTCATCCTTCAGGTGACGGACGGCAGGAAAGCTGACTGAACAGGAATTCCGCAGGCTCCGGATCCCTCCGCGGCCTGCGGTCTGTCGTCTTTGCGGCGACCATTGGCCGGTATCCTTCAGGCATAATGGAAGTCGGAAAGACAGAAAGCAGGAAACGTGTCAAAGGAACTGATCGCCCTGGACAGGGAAAGAGAAGACCTCCTCAGGAGGATCGAATATCTGAGGACCCGGCTGGCGGACCTGACCCAGGAGCGGGACGAGCTCAGGGACCATATCTGCCCCGTCATCCTGGCCCGTTACCTGGCCCGGATGGGGGACCTGGAGGTCGCGGCCATGGAGGCCCTCCTGGAGGTCAGAAGGCTGAGGGCCATCCTGGAGGACCTCCAGGCGGAGGCCAACCGGGGGCAGGCTCCGAACTACAGGCGGGCTTCCGCCAGGGCCGGCCGCCGCTTTTCCTCCTACAGGAAAAAGATCCATGAGAGCGCGGAGGAGGCCCGGAAGGCCAGAGAGGCCCAGGCCGAAGAAGTCCCGGAGGAGGAAGGGAAGGAAGGCTTCCTGGAAAAGCTCCGGAGCCTGTACAGGCGCCTGGTCAAGCGCCTCCATCCCGACATGAACCCGGACCTGCCGGACCGGGAAAAGGCCCTTTTCCCGGAAGTGGTGGACGCCTACAGGAGAAAGGATCTGGGACGGCTGGAGGAGATCGAAAGCCTTCTGGAGGGTCAGGGAGACCAGGCAGGCCCCTCCGGGGACCTGGAAGGGCTCAGGGCCCTGGTCATCCGGCTGGAGGAGGCCCTGGAAGCCGTGGAGGGAGAGATCCGGACGATCAGATCCTCCTATCCTTATACCCTGAAGGCCCTGCTGGAGGATTCGGCCCTTATGGAGAAGAGAAGACAGGACCTGGAGGCCCTTATAGAAAGGTGCAGGGACCAGGCGGAGGATCTGAAGGAGAGGATCCGGGAGGTCAGATATGGATGAGCTCAGGAACCCCCTGGCCTCGGACCTTCGGGCCCTGTTCCAGGACCCGGGGTCCCTTCTGCCCGCCGATCCCTTTTCCAGGCAGATCCTTCTCCTCCATACCCAGGTCAACGGCTGCCGGTTCCGGGAGGGGATCCTGGACCTGGCACTGGACCTGAAGGCGGGAGACAGGCTCCTGCTTCTCAGGGAGCCGGACAATCCCCATGATGAAAGGGCCGTCCGGGTCCTGGATCAGAGGGAGAAGTTTCTGGGCTATGTGCCCAGGGCCTCCAACGAGCCCATCGCGGCCCTGATGGACGCGGGCAAGCGCCTCTACGCCGAGGTGGAGGAGGTCCGGATCGATCCTGAGGAGGACCCCTTCCTCTGGCATCTTCTGTCGATCCGGATCTACATGGAAGACTAGGGAAAGAGAAAAGGAAAAGACAGGATGGAAGACAGCAGAAGAAAGCAGCTGGAAGGACTGGCCGCCTATCTGGCGGAGAGGGAAAGCGCCCCTGAAGAGTCCGGGGAGAAGGAGGCGGCCGCCGGACAGGCCGGGAACGGCAGGACCGCGGAAGGCCTGACAGAAAAATGCGAGCCGGACAGCCGGGACCTCAAAAACATGGAAGCCCTCCTGCGGGACCTGGGAGAGTCCTTCCACGGCATGCTCTTTCGGAAGATCCGGGAAAAGGGCCTCAAGGATTCCGCCGTCTACAAGAAGGCGGACATAGACCGCCGCCTCTTCTCCCGGATCCGGACCTCCCCCGCCTATCATCCGAGGAAGGATACGGTCCTCTGCCTCTGCCTGGCCCTGGAGCTTCCCATCGGGGAGGCGGAGGAGATGCTGGGGAAGGCGGGCTACGCCCTGTCCGGCGGGAGCCGGCGGGACCTGATCATCCGCTACTGCATAGACCACCAGATCTTCAGCATCGATTCCATTAACTGGGTCCTTTCCGAGTACGACCTGCCCCTTTTGGGCTACATAGACTAGGAGGCTGCCGTGAGATTCCATGCCCTGCTCGTATCCGCGGGCCTTCCGGACGGAGGCCGGAGCGACCTGGCCGCCCTGGAGGCGGCCCTTGAAAAGCTCCCTGATTTCAGGAAGGAAGACATCCGGATCATGGGCGGAGACCTGTCCGTGACCTGCGCCTCCTTTCTCAGGGCTCTGACGGAGTTTTCCTCCATGCTTGGCCGGGAGGACGCTTTCCTTTTCTATTTCACAGGCCACGGGACCGGCCGGGGCCTGGTCTTTGACGACGGGGTCCTTCCCCTCCAGTCCCTGGTGGACTACCTGGCCCGGATGCCTTCTCATGCCTGTCTGGTCCTTCTGGACTGCTGCTATGCCGGCGCCTTTACCACCGGTCTCCCGGCCCCCCTGGACCTGGAGGAGACGGTCCGGTCCTTCGCGGGCCGGGGCATCTGCGTCCTGGCTTCCTCCGCCGCCGACCAGGTCTCCCGGATGCTGGGCTCCTACAGCATCTTTACCAGCCTGGTCTGCCAGGCCCTGGGAAACCCGGCCTGCCGGTCTGTCCATGACCTTTCCCGGATCGTCCGCAGGGGCATGGAGACCTGGAACGCTCTGGAGCCGGAAAGGCGTCAGCAGACCATCTGCAGGTCCTCCATGCACGGAAGCCTCTACCTGAGGCCGCCGAAGGACAGGGGGCCCCAGCCCCTGGGACTGGTCCGGGATACCCACGTCCTCTGGGCCAGGCGCCGGGAGGGGAAGGGGGACCTGGTCCTCTATGTCCTGACGGACAGGGAAAGCGACTTTCCCGCCATCGCCGCCCGGCTCTCGGAAGAAGAGAAGGATGCTTCCCGGGTCCGGGTCTGCTTCGGGCTTTCGGAGAGCGACCTGGTCCGGAGCCTCCACTATCTGGTGATCGTCATGGAAAAGGGAGAGGTCAGGTCCATCCTCCCCAACCGGTCCTACCAGCTCCTCAAAGACATGCAGGAGCCGGACCTTTCCCCGGAGGAGGAAAGGCAGGTCCTGGCCTCTTATATCCGGGCCCTGGCCGCCGAGGCGGCCCCCCTTTTCCGGAACCTGGAGGAGGCCGGCAACGGGCTCCTGTCCTATGAGGCGGTCAGCAGGGCCTCAGAGGGGAACCTCGTAAGGCTGAGGACCCTCTGCGCCCGGATGGAGGACCTGTCCTATTCAGACGCCCTCCTGCCCCTCTATGAGGAGGCGGACGCCATGGCCGGGGGCCTGACGGAGCTCTTTCTCCTCCTGGAAGGAGATCCGGATCCCGACCGGATCGCCCTGCAGGTCCGTGCCTGCCAGGACGCCCTGGAGCGGCTCAGGACCCTGGCTCCTCTTTCCTGACCCGGGAGACCGGCATGAGAAAAAAACATGGCAAGATCTTTCCAGGTTCGCAAAAAAGGGCCGGCTGTGCTATATTGGGGGACAGTGGCTTGAAATAATCAATATATCAGACAGAGCCCGGAAAGGAGCCATGTGAAGTGAACGAGAACAAGGATGGGGGCCGGCAGACGGTCCCGGAATCAGAGGAATTCCTGAAAAGAGTGGAAGAGGCGGCCCGGGAAGGGGCCAGGCAGGGAGCCAGGACCGGCCGGGGCGGAGGCTTCCGCTTCTATGACCTTCTGAGGAGCCTGGTCCTTCTGGCCCTCATAGCCGGTTTTTGCTTTATCGGCTGGAGGGTCATGACCATGACCTCAGGCCTCAGGGAGCTGGTGGAAAGGGAAATGCCCGTGGAAGGCCATGACCTGGTGCTGGAGAACCAGGGCTTCCTCGGCTATACCGCGGCGGATTTCCAGGACGCCATCCTGGGAGATTCCCAGCAGAAAAAATCAATCACAGTCTATGAAACAAGCATAAGGGACACAGTTCAGCTGACGGATACCGGCCTGGCCAGGCTGAAGATCTTTTCCAAGACCCAGCTCCTGACCTACAAAGGGACAGCGTCCTATTCCGTGGACCTGGGCAGGCTGACCCGGGACGATATCACCCTGGATGAAGCGGGCATGACGGTCCATCTCCGGATCCCCCACGCGGTCCTGGAGCCCATCAACATCAAGGAGGATGAGATCGAGTTCGGCGACGTGGACCGGGGCCTGCTGGCATTCGGCAAGATGAAGATGACCCCGGAGGACACGGCCAAGGTCCAGACCGAAGCCAGGAACAAGATGGAGGAAAGGCTGGAGGAGGAGAAGACCGCCGAGCAAGCGGACAAGTTCGCCGTCATGACCGTCTGGGATATTTACCAGCCCATCATCGACGCGGTCACCACAGGCTATTCCCTTGAGGTGGAATTCAAGGACTGACGGACAGCCCTGAGGAAGGGACCTGATACAGGCGGGAGACACAGGAGTTCCCGGAAGGCAGAGCAGAAGGAGCGCGCTCCCGGCTCTGCCTTTTCCTTTTGTCCGGAGGGACTTTGCGGATTTCGAGGCCCCCTGGCAGAGAAAAAATGGGGAACGGTATGATACTATATAAGAGCGGCCATGTATCTTTAGGAAAGGAACCCTGCATGCAACGGGACTATTATCAGAAACACCT
>CAMOUD010000018.1 GCA_946626215.1 uncultured Lachnospiraceae bacterium | reverse complement strand
CAGACGGAATAAACGGGGCGTCCCCTACGTCCTCCACCACTACGGGCGCTTCCAGCTGAATTATGAAGAAGATATCCTCGAAAAAAGAGCTGATCTGGAAATGCATTTCCGCGTTTCCGGATCAGCTCTTGGCTGTTTATGATAAAGTTCCTCTGGATACGGTCAGTTCCTGCTCCTGCTCCTGCTCAGGATCCGGAGGATCCGCAGGAAGAGGTTGATGATGTCCAGATAGATGTGGACGGCCGAATCCACGGCGTTGTCCACGGTCTTGGGCATCCTCTGGGCCCGGACCACATCGTAGCCGATGTAGACGGAGAAAAGGATGGCCGCGAAGAGGGAAGTGTAGATCTGGGAGATCCCCAGGATCCGGAGGACCAGCTCACTGATCAGGATCCCGATCAGGCCTCCGAAGAGCAGGCCTCCCATCCTCGCGAAGAAGGACGGATAGATGGAGGCCAGGACCAGCATGGTCCCGCTGATGATCAGGGTGTAGAGGAAGGCCTGGTAGACCAGGGCCGAATCCAGTCCCCCGTACCAGTAGACGCTGATGGAGACCACCAGTCCCACAGGCACGCAGATCAGGTTGTAGCCCGCGAAGCTGACCGCCGGATTGTCCGACCGGTTGGCCAGGGCAGAGCCCGCCAGCACGCAGACGATATAACCGACCAGAAGCACGATCGGGTTGAGGGAAAGGGCGAAGGGCGTCGCGAAGGCGCACAGCAGCACGTTGACGACCAGTCCGTAGATGACGGTCGCCCCCAGGACCATGTTGTAGGTCTGGTCAGAGACCTCGTCTCTGTAGCCATATCCGTACATTTCTCTTCTGTCCATAGAAAAAACCTCCTGTCAGATGAAGGACCGGGCTCCGATCAGAGCACGTACTCTGAGATCATCTGTCCGATCTCCACGATATTGCAGCGGCCCCGGATCTCAAAGGTGGCGGTAAAGCCGTTGCTGAACATCAAAAACAGTTCCGAATCCGAGACGAGCTCCACCAGACCGGGGGTCTGGATGGTATAGAACTGGATCTTGGAATAGGGAAGGGTCGTATAGGACTTGCGGGCTCCCGTCACCCCCTGTACATCGATGGTGATGATCCGCTTGTTGGTAAAGACCAGCTGGTCCCGGACCGTCCGGAAGGCTGCCACCACGATCTCACCGTGGATCAGGAGAGAAGCCACCTCGCCCCGGACGCTTTCCACATCGATGGGATGCAGATTGAAGACAGAGTCCTTGGAGATATTGATCATTTCATGCCTCCCTTCTACCCGGCATGCTGCCGGATCGACGTCCTTGCCATGAATATCTCTTGTCTGTGCCATAGTATATGCTCCTTTCCTCCAAAAACTCCGCAAAGGATGTTAATGTCCGCTACTGTACTTCCTCCTCCGCGGGAGGCGCGGCCCTGAATTTCCAGATCTTCATGCCGCTGACCGTATCCACCAGTTCCTTGACCGCCTCCGGATAATAGTATTTCCTCAGGTAGGCCAGCTTGGCGTCCGCGTAGCGGTTGTCCACCACATAGATGTTGTCGTTGACCAGGGACCGGTAGGGGCTCATGGGATCGATCCCCCTGGACCTCCAGAGGGCCAGCTCGGCCGGATGCTGCATGGTCACGCCGCCCAGGATGGAATAGTTGGCGGTATCGAAGAAGCCCTCCTCGATCCTTTCCCAGGGCCTGAAATCAAAATAGAGGGTCTGGATCCCTGTCTGGAAGTCCACCAGATAGAAATGGTCCTCATCATTTTTCATCCGCTCCAGGAGTTCTCCGTAGGGCCTGGCCCCGTAGATCTCCGCTCCGTATTTCTCCGGCAGGTACTTGCCCTGTTTGTAGACCGTATTGCTGATCAGGGTCCGGACATCCGCCTCCTCCAGGTGCTCGGAAGCGGTCTCTCCATAGATCCCCAGGTGGCAGAGGAGGACAAAGGCCATGGCCCCTGCCGCCATATAGATCCCGATCCTGTCATCGTCAAAGCGGAACTGGAGGATCAGGCAGACTGCCGCCCCCAGGATGACCGCGTATTCGACCCTGTATAGGATCCGGCCTATGGACACAAAGTACATGAGAAGGGCCGCCGCCAGAAGGATGACCGGTATGAAGGCCCCGGCCCGTCTGGGCGAAAAGAGCATCAGGATCCCGTAGAGGACAAAAAAGGCCGCCACGGTCTGATAAGAGAAGTATTCCCTCTCATCAATGCCCCTGGCCAGGGCGCCGAAGTCGCCCATCTGGTCCCGGCTCTGGGCGTGCCGCATCTCCCCGATGGCCTTCAGGATGACATCGTCATAGATGTTCCGGTCCACGAAGTTCCAGCTGATGATCATCTGATAATCCGTGACGTCCTTGCCCATCTCGGCCCAGCGGGCCATATCCCGCTCGGAGCCGCCCGTGCTCACGTCCACCACATAGGACCTGAGGGAGGAGAAGGATTTATAGTCCGAATAGCCGTCCGTCAGGCTCCAGACCGCGGAACTGAAAAAGCGGAGGCCGTAGGCAACCAGGACCACGAAAAAGCAGATCCGGACCCGGGCGATGATCCGCTTGACGTCGCTTCCCCGCTCGATCCCGTAATAGAGAAAGGCGGCCAGAAGGAAGGGCAGGATCAGGAGCATGCAGTTGAACCGGATCAGGGACCCCATGATGAAGAGGATGATGCCAATCCGCCTGCTCCTGGCCCGGACGCTCCCGGCCAGCCTCTTCTCCCAGAGGGAAAAGAGGATGAGGGCGCCGCCCGCCGATACGCACAGGGCCGCCGTTTTGGTGAATTGTATCAGGATATAGGCGTCGTCCGCGAAGGCCCCCAGAAATATAATGCCGATCAGGAGGCCGGCGCTGAGGCTGCTCCTCCTGAAGATGATGTAGAGGATGGCGGTCAGGGATACAAAGCCCAGAAAGACCTGCATGACAAAGTACCAGCTGATGCCCGCGGTGACCGAATAGAGGAGGCGGAGGAACTGGCCGTAGATGATGTTGGAGAACAGGATATAGCCGTCCAGGCCCTGGCCGTAGGCCCCGCTGAGGACCGCGTCCATGATGTAGTCATCGGAGACCTCATATTTGGGGCTGCAGAAGGCCAGGGAAAGCCCCAGAAAGAGCAGGTTCAGAAGAACGGCCCTTAAAAGGGCGCTCTCCATCAGGGGCTGCAGAAATCGAATCCCGCTTTTCTTTGGTTTTACGCTCATACAAATGGATCAGGGCCGCGAAGGGCCCTGCTGCTCCTTTCCTTGATTGGCGGAAGGAGGAGGATCATTCCTCCTCCGGCTCCAGCCGGATGACGATCCGGACCGGGTTATGGTCCGAATGGGCAAAATCCCCGGAAATGGTCGTCAGTTCTTCCACCTTCAGATTGGCGGAGACGATAAAGCCGTCAATGACATAATACTGGAAATGGGGATCGTTCAGGTCCAGGGGCCTGTCCAGGGACCGGCAGGTGGGGACGGAGGTGTCCATGCAGAACTGCCAGAGGTCCCCGAAGATCCCTGTCTCGATCAGGCCGGGCTGCCAGAGGTCTTCCCGCTGGAGGGGATAACCGGACAGGTCGGACGTGTCAAAGGACTGGTTGAAATCGCCGCCGGCGATCACATAGTTCCCTTTATCATACTCCGCCTGCATGAATTCGAAAAGCATTTTTGTCTGCTCCCTCTTGCCGGCCCCGTCGTCATAGGCTTCCAGATGGAGATTGATCAGGACCAGTTCGCTGCCGGTCTTCTCCAGCGGGACCCGCTCCACCAGCAGGCAGCGCTTGAGGTTGGCTGTCCGGATGGGCCAGGAAAAGGGGCAGGGCAGGGAGATCCTCTCGGCCCGGTCCGCCGTCATGCGGGACAGGGTCAGGAGGCCGGAGTCCACCCGGCCGATGGGCGGGACGGGATAGGGCACGAAGGCTACCTTGAAATTGGAGGCAAAGGCGGCCTGGCTGTCCGGAAAGGCGCTCTGGAGCCGGACCGTCTGGTCAATGCCGTAGGACCGCATGGAATTCCGGTCGACTTCCTGCAGAAAGACCACGTCCGCGTCCTCTTCCCTGAGCAGGTCTTCCACGGCCTGCAGGTTCTCAAGTACCTGGTCCCTGGTCTGCTGGCGGACGTTCTTTCCTCCGTCCATGAAAAAGTCCGCGGTCGCTCCCAGGCCGCAGTAGCCTATGTTCCAGGAAAGGACGGTCAGGGTATCTCCCGGGGCAGACGCTTCCTCCCCCTGGCCGGACAGGGAAAGGGTCTCTCTCGCAGCCGGCCTGTATTCCAGGGCTGTCAGAGCGCCGATCAGGCCGCCCCCTGCCAGTATGGCAAGCAGAAGAAGGGTCAGTAAAAGTCGAAAGAAGAATCCAAGCAGTTTTTTCATGATGTCTTGTCTCCATGTTCCTGTCCGGGCCTCTTCCCCTGCTTCTCCAGGGAAGATCCGCCCCGTGATCGGGTCGCACAAATCAATTATAGCGCAAACGGGCAGATTTCTGCAGGCCGACTTGCATTGAATGATTCTCATCGTATATCATGGTATGCGGAGGGAAACTGATCAGATGAATGAAAAAGGACCTTCCGGACCCCTCGCCCCGGATCCCGGGCCGGACCGGTTTGATGATATCCATATCGATGACGCCTGGGTCGGCGAGGACAGAACGGACCCTCCGGGCCCTTTGGACCGTCTGCGCTCTCTGGTCCTTTCACCGGCAGGCATCCTCTGCCTGGTCCTACTGGGAGCCTCCGTCCTGTCCGGCCTCTGGTACCTGACGGCCAGCCGGGAAAAGGAAAGACCCGAGCTGTCCCTGGACGCCTATGTCTCCCTGACGGCAGAGGGCTATGACGGCTATGCCAGAGCTGCCGCTGACCTGGATGAGGAAACTTTCCTGGCTGATCTGGAGTCTGCCTGGAAGAAGACCCTCTTCTTCGGAAGCGCGGGGCCTGACCGGGAAGCCCTGGAAAGGGTCCTGTCTGCCCTGACCCTGGAGACCGATCCCTCAGAGGGGATCCATAACGGGGATACCGTCACCCTGACCATCGGGATCGACCAGGCGGCCCTGGAGGACTGCCCGGTCCTGCTGAAGGCTTCTTCCGTCTCCATCCAGGCGGAAGGTCTCCCCGAGGCCCTCTCCTATGACCCCTTTGATGACCTGGGCCTCTTCTTTGAAGGCCTGTCCGGCCAGGGGACCCTGACCCTGCTGGCTTCCAGTCCCTACCCGGTCGTCTACCAGGCCGACAGGACGTCGGGCCTTTCCAACGGCGACACGGTCCTTGTGACGGCAGAGCCGGAGGGGTCCTATGACGCGGATTCCCTCCTCTCCGATTACGGGATCATCCTGTCCAGGGACAGTGTCTCCCTCCCTGTGGAGGGCCTCTCCTTCTACGCCGCCTCCCTGGCGGACCTGGAGGGACAGGGCACACAGGCCATGGAGGCGGAGATCCTGGAAGCTGTCCGGGCGGATGTTGAAAGCGCCTATTCGGAAACAGAGACCCTGGAGGGCCTCTCCCTGGCAGGCCGGATCCTGCTGACCTCCCGCTATGAGGCCGCTTCCCCTGTCAACATGGTCTTCTATGTCTACGAGGTCCGCTACCGCAATGAAGAAGGGACCTCTGCCGGCTACTATTACTACGGCCTGGTCTCCGACGTCCTGATCCAGGGAGACGGATCCGTCACCCGCGGCTCGGAGGAGATCCTCTTCCCCCAGAGCCAGCACGGCGTCATGGGCCTTCTGGATTCCGGCGCCGTTTACCGGATCGATTTCTTCCACGCCGTCACCGGATACGAGAATCCGGGAGCTCTCTTCCAAGACGCTGTCCGTCCCTACGAGACCTCCTATGATGTCCTGACCGACCTGACTGACTACTGATTTTCTACAATAGGAGAACCTATATGATATGTCCCCGCTGCGGAAAGAAATTCAATGACCCTGTCCCGCCCCAGTGCCCCGAATGCGGCTGCAACCTGAGGGAGACAACGGTCAGGGCAGGCAGGCCCTTTTCCTGGACCGGGACCCGGATCGCCGTGATCCTTGCCATCGCGGCCGCCATCCTGGCCGAGGTCTATATGTCCGGCCGGTCCATCGGCCAGGGAGCCTCCCTGGGCCCTGAGAAGGAGCCTCCCCGGGAGGAAACGCCGGCTCCCGAACCCGAACCGGAGCCCGAGCCCGAACCGGAGCCTGCTCCCGAGGAGGAGGAAGAGCCCGAGGCCGCGGAGGAAGAGGAGGAACCGGACAACAGGAACCAGGATCCCTACGCCGGCCAGGTCTTTCCCTACAGCAGCGATGAGAAGATCACCGAATATTCCATCGCCATGCTGGAAGAGGATGAGATGTACGCGGCCATCAACGAGATCCGGGCCCGGAACGGCTACCGGTTCAAGGACGATTCCCTCTTCAGCTATTATTCCGGCTTTGCCTGGTACGAGCCCAGGATCTCCTCCGATTCCTGGAGCGACGACAAGTACCTGAGCGACCTGGAGCAGGAGAACATCTCCCTTCTCCAGAGAGGCCTGAACGGGGATTTCAGGAACCTGATCGAGGACGAATCCGAAGAGGCCGCCAGGGCGGAGGAAGAACAGAAGAAGAAGGAAGAAGAGGAAAAGAAGAAGGCAGAGGAAGAGAAAAAGAAGGAGGAGGAAAAGAAAAAGGAGGACAAGAAGGAGGATAAGAAGACCGCGTCCGGCGGCCAGATCTTCCCCGATTCCAGTTCCCGTCTCCTGACCGACGCGGAGGTCTCCTCCCTGAACGCCTCCGAGGTCCAGTACGCCATCAATGAGATCATGGCCAGGAACGGCTACATCTTCTCCAACAGCGACTACCAGAAATACTATGAGCAGTTCGACTGGTACAAGGGGACCATTCCTGCCGACCAGTGGGCCGAAAAGGGCCATCTGAACGCCACCGAATCCGAAAACATAGAAAAACTGGCCGCAAGGCGCAGCCAGCTCTGATTGCGAGAAAGGAGCAAAGCAATGAAACATGTATTGGAAAATGACTTCCTTCGGGCCGAGATCCATGAGCGCGGCGCAGAGCTGAAGTCCGTCAGAGACAAGGCCTCCGGCCGGGAATACCTCTGGCAGGCTGACCCCGCCTACTGGAACCGGACCTCCCCGGTCCTCTTCCCGGTGGTCGGTCAGTACAGGGACAAGATCTCTGTCTATGACGGAAAGTCCTATACCATGGGCCAGCACGGCTTTGCCAGGGACATGGATTTCACCCTGGACAGCCGGACGGATTCCGAGATCTGGTTCCGCCTGGATTCCAGCCCGGAAAGCCATGAGAAATATCCCTTTGATTTCTCCCTCTACTGCGGCTACTGCCTCCAGGAGCGCAGCATCCAGGTCCTCTGGAAGGTGGTCAACACTGACGACCGGACCATGTATTTCTCCATCGGGGCCCACCCTGCCTTCAACTGCGCCATGGAAGGCTGGAAGCTTCGCTTCGATACCGACCAGCCCCTGACGGTGGGGATCCTCTCCGGCGGCGTCCTGACAGACCGGGAAAAGACCCTGGTCCTGGACAACGGGGAATATCCCATCACCGCGGACCTCTTTGACGACGACGCCCTGATCATCGAGCATGACCAGATCCACAACGTGTCCCTGATCGATCCGGAAGGGAACAAGGTCGTGGAGGTCGATTTCCAGGCCGAGCTGGCCGGCATCTGGTCTCCCGTGGGCAAGGCAGCCCCCTTTGTCTGCATCGAGCCCTGGTACGGCCGGGCAGACCGGGCCGGCTTCAACTATAAGCTGGAAGAGCGGGAATACGGCAACAAGCTGGCGCCGGGCGGCGTCTTTGAGGCCTCCTACCTGATCACTTTCTGATCTGATCCCCGGAACTGACATCCCTGAAGAACAGACCCCCGGACGAAAGAAGCTCCGCGCTTCCTTCGTCCGGGGGTCTTCATGTCTTACCGGACCTGCCTGGTCCGGCCCTTATTCTCCGTCCTGTCCTTCCTCTCCTTTGCTGCGGCTCTCATAGTCCTCGTCGATCCTGGCCTTCCAGGCGGCGTTCATCCGGGGGCTTCCGGCAGGTCTCCGGCGCATCTCGCTGACAGCTTCCGAAAGGACCTCGAAATTCAGGCGGGTCCCGGCCTCGTCCGCGTGGTAATTGGCAGCCCTGTCCTCCGGGATCCCGTACCTCGCGGCTTCCGCCACGGCGTCGATGTTGGCGCCCAGGAAGATGAATTCCCATCCGGCGGCTTCCCGCTCGCGGACCATCTGCCGGATCCGGGAGGCCCTGAAGCGCCGGCTGGCGTTCTCCATTCCGTCCGTGGTAATGATGAAGATGGTCTTGCCCGGCCGATCCTCCTCACGGACATGGTCCTGGATCAGCGAGATCCTTTCGATGGCGGTCCCCAGGGCGTCCATCAGGGCCGTGCATCCCCTGACATAGTAATCCCGGTCCGTCAGGCTCCCCACCTGGTCGATGGGGGTCCGGTCATGGAGCATCTCGTCCCTGTCGTCAAAGAGGATGGTGGTCACCAGTACCCTGCCCTCCTCCTTTCTCTGTCTGTCCAGCATGGCGTTATAGCCGCCGATGGTATCCTTCTCCAGGCCCCGCATGCTTCCGCTCCGGTCCAGGATCATAACAAGCTCAGTCAGTCCTCTGTTCATCCTTCGTATCTCCTCTCCGGCAGGCCTTCCTGGCCTGCCCTTTATCTGATACAAGGATATCGAAAGGGACTGCAGGGAGGGTCGCCCGTCAGGCGACACTTCAGGATACGAAGAGACAGGCCTCCCCGAACCGGTCCAGGAGGGTATTGACGGTCATGAGGTCATAGATCTCATGCTCGATGCAGTAGCGGACGATCAGGTCGGACCGGCTGGCAGGCGAAAGGGCCAGGCCCGCCCTGGCAAGCAGGTCCCTGCATTCGTCCAGGTTCAGCTCCATGGCCAGACTCAGGGCCAGGACCGTTTCCTTGCCGGGCCGGTAGGTCCTGCTGCAGCGGATCTTGCTGAAAAGCTTCCGGTCCAGGCCGGCCCTCTTGTAGACCCGGGTCTCGTCCAGCCCCCTCTCCCGGATCATCCCGAAGAGCCTCTCCTGAAAGGTCTCCTCCAGCTGGTCCATGAGGTCGCCCAGGTCCCGGTCGGAGGAGCCGGCCGCGGAGGGCGGGCAGGCGTAAGAGGGACTGCTCTCCCGCATGGCCTCTAAGGAGGACCGCCTGGCCCGCATTCCTTTCCGCGGAGCCGGCGCTTCCTCAGCGCTCTCATCCATGCCTGCCGCCGGCGCCTCCTGAACGGAACCGGCCAGGCAGGCCGGAGGCGGCAGCATTTCCTCCAGGTAGCGCCATACCCTGAGGACCAGGTCCTCCATCTCATAGTGTCCGGTGTCTGTCATGACCGCGCTTCCTCCTTTCTTTTCTGTTTCCATCTTTCCCTCCCATTATAGCAGGTCTCTGCCGGCGGAAAAAAAAGAGGCAGACTTTCCGTTTCCGGGAAGCCTGCCTTCTGGGTCACGATGAAGGGATCCTTATTTTTTCACGACCAGGAAGCCGTGGCTGTTGGTCCATCCGGACCAGTAGTTGGTATCCTTCTGCCTGGTATTGGACATCATGGAGTTGACCACGTCGTTCATGGACACGATCTTGAGCCTCTGGTTTTTGCCGGCCCACTTCCTGTCGCAGGAGTCCGCGACGATCAGCTTGCCCTTGTCCGTCTGTCCCAGGATCACAACGGTATGGACCGTGCCTGTCCACTTGAGGTTCTGGGCGGAGCCCAGCCATACGATCACGGCGTTCCCGCTGTCTACGGCCGCCTGGATCTTCTTTCTGGCGGACGCCCTGGTAAAGCTGCGGATATAGGAGGTATTGACGCCCGCCTTTTTCAGGAGCTTCTGGGTCCCGTAGGCAGAGGGCGGATACTCGCTGCTGATCTTGCCGAAGACCGCCTTCTCCAGCTTGTAGTGGATGTCCTTGGCCGTATACTTTTTATATTTGGAGCTGGAGCTGTAGAGCTGGATCACGGCGGCGATGGAGCTGGCCGTGCAGCCGTGGAGCTTCATGTAGGTATCCTTCCAGTAGTCCTGCCTGCAGAAGGTGATGGTCCTCTTGCCCTTCCGGCTGAGCAGGCTGAACCTGGCCGAAGCCCCCTTCTTGGAGGTGACCCAGGAGGTGGGCGTATAGATCCTGGAGGAGACGGTCCGGATCACCCCGTTGGATTTGAAGGTGTAGACCTTGCCTCCGATCAGGGAGGTCTCCGTGCACATCTGGCCCAGGTAATGGCCGTTGGAGGTCGACTTATAGAAATAGTATTTCTTTTTGTTGATGGTCTGGAAACCGGTTACAACGATCCCGTTCTTGTTCTGGTAGTAGGTCCTTCCCTTGTACTTGAGCCAGCCGCTCAGCAGGACTCCCTTGCTGTTGAAGTAGTAGTACTTTCCCCCGATCCATTTGAAGCCTGTCGTGACCTTGCCTGACTTCTGGAAGTAATAGGTCTTCCCGTTGATCTTTTTCCAGCCCACCTTTTTGGCGGCAGCCTGGGCTTCCACCGCGGTCGGCAGAAGGGGACCGCTGACAGGCACATGGGTCAGGGACAGGATGCAGATCATACAGATCAGGAGGATTTTTCTGATTATCTTCATGAATACACCGGGGAAAACAGATGACAAGGCAGGTGGCACCTTATAAAATGCGGTGCCGCTTTATATTATACGCAGGCCCGCCGCCATCCGTCAAACAAATCCAGGCGGGAAAAGGGCAAAAACCAGCGCCGTTTCCATTAATCCCTCCACATTGTCTGAAGAATCCGGGGCCGGATCCGGTCCTTCCTGCCGGTCAGTCCTCTGCCTCTTCCCCGCTCATTTCCCCTCTGAGAATGACGGGCACACTGTAGATGGCCGTATAGTCATTGTCCTGGAAATCGACGGGATTTTCCCTGTCTGCTGCCGCCTTGTTCTCAACGGCGCTCAGGGCAGGCAGCTTTTCCCAGGGGATCAGGGCGGCATGGATCCGGAGGTCGTTGTCCTTGGAGATCCGCAGGGTGTGCTCCCTGCCCTCTCTGATCTCCTGCAGGTAAACGGCCGCCCTCGCCCTGTATTCCTCCTGCGTCATGGGCCTGTAGCCCATGGTATAGTGGAAGGCCATCCAGCGAAGGTGCTCGGTCCTGGCCAGGTTCTCTGCCAGGGCCTGGTCTTCAGGGACCCCTCTGGTGGCCCAGTGGAAGGTCCCGTCGGCCACGGCCCTTTCGCCCGGGGCGTGCGCCATGAAAAGCAGGGCGCCGATAAAGTCGGCGGAGGCCCGGGAGGATTCTCTGTCGAAGGGCTTGCACTCCTTCCAGAAATCCCTGGCCTGGTCGGGCGTCCCCCGGTTATAGAAGCAGTTCAGATACATGGCCCTCTGGTCCAGCTTGTCGGAATGCAGGACGTCCGGGCTGTAGACCGTCGGCGGCTTTTTCTTTTTGGGCATCTGGCCTGTCAGGCGGATCCCCTTATAGGAGCACTGGAGCACGCTGGCCTTGCTTTTCCTGTCCCTTAGGAAGCGGAAGGTGTTTTCCGCGACCAGAGCGTTGATGGTCTCATTGCCGGTACAGACCGCGACATATTTGATCTCACCGGCGTGCAGATCCAGATAGTCATAGAATTCCCGGCTCCTGCCGTCGGCGGCGACCAGATCGATGTCATAGACCTTTGTCAGCATAGGATAGGAGGCCTCAAAGGCGCCCGATAAATCCTTCATCTTCTTGTCAAAGACCGTGGCCTTGAAATGGCTTCCATGGAACTGGCCGTTCCGGATCAGGCTTCTCAGGATGTTCTGGCCCACCTGGCCGAAGCCCACCAGGACACAGGTGAAGCTGTCCACAGCCAGGCCATTCTCGTCAAAGGTCATGCAGCGATAGGGAGGATAGTCCCGGATCAGGACACGGGAGACCAGAGAGGGCTCGTCGAAGAGCTCTACAGAGTGATAGCCGTATTTGTCTCCCAGGCCCTGGAGCTGCTGTCCGTAGGCCGTGTCCAGGCCCAGGATGGTCAGTGAGATCCTGGAGGACTCAACGCCCGCGGCTTCACAGATATGCATGAGGTCCGTCGCGTACAGAAGGTTCCGGTCCATATCCTGGTCCAGGGCGTAGACATGCATCTTCCGCCTGCTGCTTCCGAGCCGGAAGCCGAGCATGCCGATGGATCTGAGGAAGGTGGCGGTGGGCCGGAAGGCCTCCCGGTCCGTCCGGAGGATCCCGCCGAAATCATCCAGCAGGGAAACGGAATCCATGTCAGGCTTTTCATCGACGAACACGATGCTCAGGTCCCTGTTGTTCTTGTCCTCCATCAGCTCCTGGGCAAAGATCATGGAATCTGTATTGACGCCGTAGATCAGAATCAGCTCGCCCGATCCGATGAACCGGACCCGGACCTTTTTCAGGAAGGTCCCGGCCAGGGCGGACAGGACCGCGCTGATGGTCGTAAAAATGCCCAGGGTATGGACCACATACAGGAGGAAGGCCGTCACGGCCGTGGACCCTCCGACGGGGACCGAGACCGCCGCCTCCGTTCCGTTCTCGCCGATAAAGATCCAGCAGACGGACAGCAGGGTATGGATCACGGCCATGGCCCCCTCCCCCTGCTTCCAGAAGCAGTAGCCGTAAAGGATCAGGCCTCCGGTCAGGGCAATGAGGCCGGCGGTCAGAGTGATCCTCTCCTGCCTCTCCTTGTCGACCGTTGTCCAGGCCACGATCCCGATGACCAGGACCGCCGCGAAAATAATGAAAATACAGCTGATCATAGTTTCCTCCTGAATTTGTTTCTGTTCCCTGCTATTATATAATAAGGAATTGTTTTCTGCAGGCAAAAGATTCTCCCCGGGGCCCCTGCCGCCCTGCCGTTTTTGAAAAGGAGCCGGATCACGTATGGATAAAAGAAGAAACGAGCCCTCCTTCCGGGAAAAGCTCCGCTACTGGGTGGATAACTGGCTGTCCAGAGGCGCCCTTTCCACCATCTGTCTCCTCTTTGCCTTTACAGGCCTGATCGTGGTCCTTCTGGGCCTGGTCTCCTGGATCCTGGAAAGGTCCCTGGGCCTCTCCCTGGCCCAGGCCCTGTGGAACTCCCTGGTCCACACCTTCGATCCTGGTGTCCTGGCGGGAGATACCGGCACGGTCCCCTTCCTCTTCCTCATGCTCCTGGCCACACTCTGCGGCATGTTCTTTACGGCCCTCCTCATCGGCTTTATCAACGACGGCATCCGGAGCCGGATGGAGGACCTGGCCATGGGCACGGAGCCGGTCATAGAGAACGGCCATGTGATCATCCTGGGCTTCAACGAGTCCGTCTATATCCTGCTGGGAGAACTGATCGAGGCCAACCGGAACCAGAGGGGCCGGCGCTGCAGCGTCGTAGTCCTGGGCGAGCTGGAAAAGCCGGAGATGGAGGAGCGGATCCGCCGCCAGATCGGAGACACCGCCAATACCCATGTCATCTGCCGGTCCGGGTCCATCACGGACTTCCGGGACCTGGAGCGCTGTTCGATCCGGACCTGTCAGTCCGTCATCATCAACACGGAAAAGGATTTCGACACCATCCGGGCCATCCTGGCCTGTACCCAGATCTTCAACGAGGTCCCGGAGGATTCCGGCTCCTACGTGACGGCTGTGATCAACTCCGGCAGGAACGCCCTGCCGGCCAGGATCGCCGGCTATGACAAGGACCTGGAGACCGGGAACGCGGCGGACCGGAGGGACCGGCTGGAGCTCCTTCTCATGGAGACTACCGTAGCCAGGATCATGACCCATACCTGCCGGCAGACCGGACTTTCCAAGGTCTTTACGGAGCTCTTCGATTTCGCGGGGGATGAGTTCTACATAATCCGGCCCTGTCCCCTCTACGAGGACCTCTTCGCCGCCTTTACGGGCCGCACCATCCGGGAGATCAACCGCTGCCTCCCCTCCGCCATTGCCATCGGCATCATTGACGAAAAGGGCATGCCCGTCATCGACGATCCCTGCCTGGTCAGGCTGGAGGAGGGCTGCAGCCTGATCCTTCTGGAGGAGGATGACGACAAGGTCCCCTTCCACGAACCGGCTCCCGTTTCCTGGGCCCCTCCCGTCGTGGACTTCCGGGAGGAGCCCATCCGGCTCCTGATCATGGAATGCAATCCCAAGCTCCCCCTGATCCTCCGGGAGATCCGGGAATATATCGCCCCGGGCTCCGTGATCTATATAGCCGGCGAGAACGGATCCTTCGAGTCCCTCCTGAAGGATGAGGATATCGAAGGCCTGATCGACAGAGGGATCCTGGCGGCCAAGCGGGATGAGCGCAGCATCTATGACTATGACTCCCTTTCGGTGCTTCTGGACGAGGCCCGGCCTGACTTTATCCTGACCCTGTCCAATCATGCCCTGTCCGATGACGAGGCGGATGAAAAGTCCCTGACCCTCCTCCTCTATCTGGAGCAGTATCAGCGGCTCCATCCCGGCGTCTCCTACCGGATCACCAGCGAGATGCGGCGGATCTCCAATCAGGTCCTGGCCCAGAAGACCATGGCCAGCGACTTTGTCATCAGCCGCAACATCTCCTCTCTCATGATGGCCCAGATCTCCCAGAACCGGGAGCTCAAGAACGTCTTCGAGAGCCTGCTGGAAAGCGACGGCTATGAGATCTACATGAAGAGCGTCCGCTACTATTTCTCCGATCCCGGCCCTGTGGACTTCTACAGCATCCTGGAGGCCGCCGCCGAAAAGAAGGAGGTCTTCATCGGCTACCGGCGGAACCTCTCCGGTCCGGCCGGAGATCCGGTCTGCAATCCCGCCAAGCGAAAAGCAGGCAGAACGGAGACCATCACCCTGGCGCCGGACGACTACCTGATCGTCCTGGCCAGAGACCAGACCATCGTCTGAATCCATTTCCGGCCAAAAAGAGCCCCGGTCATCCGACCGGGGCCCTTCTTTTTCTGTATGGATCTGTCCCTCAGACGGCCCAGGCCTGTATCAGGCCTTTACGTCCTTCAGGATCTCGGCAATCTCGTCTCCGGTCAGCTGGTTCTTCTCCAGGAGCCTTGCGGCGAGCCTTTCGATATGGTCCCTGCCTTCCTGGCAGAGACGGATGGTCTCCTTATACTCTCTCTGCAGCATCGCTTCCGCCTTTTCGAGCATCTTTTCGCTCTGAGGGCCCTTCAGCATGACCTCGGGGGCCAGGGACAGGAGACGTCCCTCCTCCATGCCGTAGTAGCAGATCATGCGCAGAGCCGTGGCAGTCGCGTTCTCCAGGTCAGAGGATACGCCGGTATTGATGCCGGCCTCTTCCCCGTAGAATACGATCTCGCTTGCCCTGCCGGCCAGAGAGGTCCGAATCCTCCAGATGAGGTCCTTCCTGGAGTAGGTAGGCGTCATCTCGGAGTTGGCGTGCTGCATGTAGCCGCCGAAATTGCTTCTGGACACGATGGTCAGGAAGCTGGGCTTGTCGCCTGCCAGCCAGGAAATATAGGCATGGCCGGCTTCGTGGTGGGCCACAGACTCATAGTAGTCTCTTCCCCACTTGTGCTCCTCGCCGTAGTTGTAGTCGTCCACGGCGTCGATCAGGACCTGGTCCGTCAGGGCAACGCCCTTTCTGGCCGCGTTGCGGACCGCCAGATCAAAGATGTTCTGGAGGATCGCCAGCGACTGGCCGGTGGTCCTGGCCGCGATGTTGCGGATGGCGGAATCGGTGACCTCGTTGTCGACCTTGGACAGCTTGAGCCTCAGGTACTGGGCCCTTTCCTCCTCATCGGGAAGGTCCACCAGGATCTGGTTGTCGAACCGGCGGAGGAGGGCCGAATCCAGACCGGATCTGACGGAACCGCCGCCGGTCAGGGAGAAGTTGGTCGCCGCCACCACGAAGACGGGGTGGGCGGGATCGACCTTGAAGCCGTCCATTTCCGTCAGGAGGGTATTGAGCATGCCCTCTGTATGATGGGTGGTGGAATCGCCGGTCCTCTGCTTGCCGATGGCGTCGATCTCATCGATGAAGATCACGGCGGGCGCGTACTTCCTGGCCCTGGAGAAGAGGTCGCGGATGTTCTGCTCGCTCATGCCCACGTAGGGGTTGGCAAAGTCGGAAGCGGAGGCCGCGATGAAGGTCACGCCTGCCTCGCCGGCCATGGCCCTGGCCAGCATGGTCTTGCCGGTTCCGGGAGGGCCGTAGAGGAGAATGCCCTTGGGCATCCTGACGCCCTTGATCCTGAACTTCTTGGAATCCATCAGGAATCCCATGAAGTAGCGCAGCTCTTCCTTGGCCTTGGAGGCGCCGATGACATCGTCAAACCGTTCCGTGGGCCTCTCGGCCTCGGAAACGATGACCTTGCGGCTGCCCGCGTCGATGGCGGTCTGGAGACGGAAGTCATAGAGCTCGATGACCGCCTCTGTTCCGTCCTCGGAAGCCTTCTGGGCCGTGTTGTAGCGAAGGACACGGTTCCTGGAGGCCAGGTCTCCTGCCCTCTTCTGGATATAGAGGGCCTTGGCCAGGTCGTTGAGGGACCGGATATAGTCCTCTTCCTTGCCGGTGGTCAGGTTCACGATGCCTCTGACTCCCATCTGCTGGAGGGTCAGGCGGTCAGCGTCCCTGAATTCCCGGTTGGCTTCCAGGACATAGAGCTGGATATCCGGGACCCTTTCCAGGATGTCGCGGATCAGCATGATGCCCGCGGAGCCGGAATCCTCCAGAGAAAGGCCGTTGGCCTTGGCGGCGTCGTAGCCCAGCATGGGATCGATGAGGACAAACTGATAGTCATTCTCGGACAGCAGATCCATCACGGAGCCGGCGTCAGAGACGACCGTAAAGGTGGTATCCTCTGTGCCGCTGATGCCGGAGGCCGCGGGATCGTCCGTCACCACCAGGACATTGTTGTGGCTGGTGTTGACAAAAAGCTCGCGGACAGGACCGTCTTCCGGCACCGCGACCCGGAACTCGATCTTTTTGAGCTGGTCCAGATCCAGGGTCTCCACTGCCAGTCTCGCGAACTCATAGATCTCGCCCTGGATGAACTGCCGGCCCTGAGAGGACAGGACTCTGGCGTCCAGAGAGGCGGACTTGCTGAAGAGGAAGACGCTGGAGACCTTCTCATCAAAGGTGACCTCGCAGTCATACTTCTTCCGAAGGACCTCCGCGCAGGCCGCGAAGTGGTTCTCCACGATATCCAGCAGGTAGCGGACGGACAGGTGGTTGAAGACCACCACGTTGCCGGCCGCGAACCGGGAGATCATGGCAGCGGGGAAGGCCCCTTCCTCCTGCAGGGCGGCGAGAATGACAGACGTATCCAGGGTGGACAGGTTGGTGTCGTGGTTGTCCTCATAGAGCTGCCGGCCCGCGTTGGTCGTAAAGATCAGGGTCGCCCCCGTGAAGTCCACATCCTTGCGCTCATAGGCGTCCTGGAGCTTGCCTCCGTCCATGACCTGGAGGAAGAGCTGGATGACCTTCTGGGAGGCCTTCTCGATCTCATCAATAATGATGATGCAGTTGGGATTGTTGCGGACGAACTCGGTGAGCTTGCCCTTCTGGGAATCCTTGTAGGTGGAATCGGAACCGATCAGGCCAAGGACCTCATCAGCCGAATATTCGCTCATGTTCAGCTGGAGGATGGGCCGTCCCAGGCTTTCCGCTGCCAGCTCAGCCAGGTAGGTCTTGCCTACTCCGGGAGGGCCCGCGAAGAGGAAGGTGGCTCTGGGAGCCTTTCTTTCCGCATCAGAAGCCGCGTCCAGAGCTGCCCGGAAATAGGCCTGGGCAAAGTTGCGGATCGCGACCTCCTGTCCGAAGACCTTCTTGGACAGGGTGTAATACAGGTCCCGGCTCCGGATGGCCAGGGTATTCAGGCTGACGGGCTCCTCGGGAGCGGCTGCCGGGGCAGGCTCCTCGGCGGTCTGGCCCTGGTCAGGCCCGCGGCCTGTCAGGGCTGCCAGGATATCTCCCATGACGTCCGAGGAAGGCATGCCTGCCGTGCCGGAAGGAGTTCCCGTCTCACCGGTCCCTCCTGCGGGAGCCGCGGGCGCTTCGCCCTCTCCGCTGGAGGAAGGAGCAGCCTGGGGCGTGCCGCCCGAAAGGGCTGCCAGGATGTCGCCCAGGGCATCCGCGGAAGGCATGGCGGCCGTACCGGAAGGAGTTTCCGCCTCACCGGTCCCTTCCGCGGGAGCCGCGGGCGCTTCGCCCTCTCCGCTGGAGGAAGGAGCAGCCTGGGGCGTGCCGCCCGAAAGGGCTGCCAGGATGTCGCCCAGGCCGGCCGCGGAAAGACCTCCCGCGGGAGGAGCCGCGGGGCCGGTCCCTGTTCCGGTGCCCGTGCCTGCGCCGCCCGCATCGGTCGGCGCGGGGATCTCTCCGGCTTCCAGCTTCATGCGGAAGGCGCTGACATCATCCAGAGTCCTGCCCTTTTTGAAGAGATCCGCCAGCAGAGGATTGACCTCCAGGATCTTTTCGACCAGATCGGCGGCGTTGACGCTGCCGTCGCTTCCCTGCACGGACTCCAGGACCTTCTTATAGGTCATGCTGCCGCACTCCGGGACCCTGGCGCTCATGAGCAGGGTCAGGCCCTGACGCATCAGGATCGTGCTGAGAGACCGTTTTTCCGCGATTTCCTTGAGCCGGTCAATGGTCTCGGGATCTCCCGAAGCGTCGACCATGCCCTTGGTGATTTCAGAGGACATGCTGATCAGCCTGGCAAAGCCGTACAGCATGCTGTAGGTATTGATCTTTTCTCTGGAAGTACCGGAGAAGTTGACCATCAGTTCATAAACAGAAGCTGCCATAGTATCCTTTCTGTTCCGGGCCGGCTCCGGCATCCTTTGCGGGAAAGGAACCGGGGGACGGAACGGAGACCGTATCTATATCTTTCGTATTTCTATAAGGAAACGGCCATACTGCCGTATGGCCGTTTCCTCATCATCTGGTATGCGGGCCGGGAAGGACTGTCCGTCTTACTTGGACAGGCCCACCTTTCTGAAGATCTCATAGGCCTTATCAGCGATGCCGGACATACGTCCGACCAGCTCATGAGCTTCCGCGCCGGCGGTGCCGGGCTCGACGACCGCGTCGTCCTCCAGACGGATCATGCCGTGCTCTCTGTCCGCCACGAACTTGATCCAGCGGAACTTGGTGTTGGCCTCGTTGCAGGCAATCAGGGCGCTGAGCAGGGACCTCTGGTCGTCCTTGTTGAATCTGACGTAGTCAATGGAAACGATGTGCATGGACTCACCGTCATTGTCAACGTCAACAAAAATGCCGATGTTTCCGATGTTGGATAAGCCGCCGACACCGGTACGGATCAGGCCGTCGTTCTCATCCAGCATGGCATACTTCCAACCCAGTCTGTCAAAATGCTGCGCGATCAGCTTCGCAGTACTCCTAGCATCCATAAAAACCTCCTTCTCTCCACCCCTGTGGAGGAACCCATTGCTGTTCAAAACTACCAAATTGTTCTGAACCTGTTTACCATTTTCCAACAAGTTTATACAGATGTCAACAAGGCCGGTCTGAATTCTTTCCTGTTTCCGGACATCTGCCGCTGCTTCCGGCCCCGGCCGGCTTCCATCCTCTGCCTGCCGCTGCCTTCGATGGTATGACTGTACCACAGGGGTCCGGGCGGCCTCGGAGGGGGGCAGAAAAAAGCGCAGCGGACGGTCAGCGGGGCCCGGGCCTCCCTCTTCTGATCAGGAGGCTGCCTCCCAGGACCAGGACCAGGCCGAGCGCCAGGAGGACAGCCCCTGCCGGCAGGCGGCCGGCCTCTTTTCCTTCCTCCGCTTCCCTTCCCTCAGGCTCCCCGGCCTCTCCGGCAGGGAGGCTCTGAACGGCCAGGGAAACGTCGCTCTCCCCTTCCTGTCCCGTCTCCTCCCCTGTTGCTTCCCGGACGGTCTCTTCCTCAGCCTCCATATATTCTATCGATTCATTTTCCTCCGATCCCTCTTCCTCGCCAGGCTCTTCTTCCGCTCCTTCTCCCGCTTCCGGCTTCCTCTCTTCCTCCCGGAGGGCAGAGACTTCCGCCTCCTCCCGGAAAGGCGCTTCCCCCGGATCCTCTTCTCCCGTTTCCCGGAGGACAGGCTCCTCCTCTGCCTTCCGGAAGGACGGCGTCTCCTCTTCCTCCCGGAGGGCAGGAGCCTCCTCTTTGTCCTCTGTCCGGGCGGGGGCCTCCTCCTCTTTTCCATCCCCTCCCGCCTCTTCTTCCCCGGGGATCTCCGGCGCCTCCAGGATCCGGAACCAGACCTCCGCCCGGGTCCCTCCCAGGCTGGCCGTCACATGGGCCGTCCCGGGCGCCAGAGGCGTCACCAGGCCAGTGTCCGCCTCCAGTCCGATGACGCCGGGCGTATCCGTGGAAAAGACCAGGCCCTCCTCCTCTCCCTCCGTCAGGACAGACAGGTAAAAGGAGGGGTCATCCTCATACCGGTCTCCGGGAGGAAGGATGCCCAGGACCCTGGCCTCCGGCAGGGGCGCTGCCGCTGTCAGGACCAGCCAGAGGCCTCCTGTCAGAAAAAGCAGTCCCAGAAGGACCAGGGCCCTGCCTCCCAGCAGGTCCCGCCTTTTCCTTTCCCGTCCCGCGGCGGCTCCGGCCAGGAGGGCCCGGACCGTCCGGGCGTCCCGGGGCCTCCCGGCAGGGTCCTCTGCCAGGCAGGCCTCCACCAGGTCCATCAGGTCCCGGCCGGCCCCGGGGACCGGCTCCAGGGGAAGCCGGGCTCTCTCGGGAGGCCTGCCCGACAGTAGGACATAGAGAAGGACTCCCAGGCCGTAGAGGTCTGTCCTGGGCGTTGTCGGCGCGGCCGGGTCGTACTGCTCCGGAGCCGCGTAGCCCTCTGTCCCCAGGAGCCGGGTATCCCTGTCCCTGGCGGGTCCATAGCGCCGGCAGGCCCCGAAATCGATCAGGAAGAGCCTGCCGCCTTGTCCCAGGATCAGGTTGGAGAGCTTCAGGTCCCGGTAGACCAGGCCCTGGTCATGGAGATAGGAAAGGATCTCCGTCAGCTGCAGGCCCAGGTCCAGGACCTCCGAGACCGGAAGGCGGCCTCTTTCCTCCAGGACCTCTGCCAGGGTCCTTCCCTCCACCAGGTCCATGATCAGGCAGAGCTTCCCCTGGTCCTCCGCCATGTCTGAAACTCCGGGAATGGAAGGATGGTCCAGGCCTGCCAGGAGGGCCCCCTCCTTCAAAAAGCTTTCCTCGGCCCCCGCTTCCGCCAGGTCCAGGACCTTGGCGGCCCGAAGACAGCCCAGCTTCTGGTCCTTGACCTCATAGACCCGGGAGGTACCGCCCCTGCCGATCTCCCTCCGGATCCTGTACCGGCCCCCGATCAGCTGCTTTTCCTCCATCCGTTCCCTTTCTGCCATGTCCCTCTCCTTTCCGGCCCCGGAGGGCCTCCCTGTATTGTAGGCAGGCCGGAAAGGGGCCTTCAACGCGGGGCGGGGGACAAAACTGCGAAACCGGTCTTTTCAGTAAAAATGCCGGACGGTTTCGTACCGTCCGGCATGCGCGTCTGACTGCTGTCAGCCAAAGAACCTGTATAGAGAGGCTTCAGGCCTCATCCTCCTCCAGAACGGAGGGGATCTCCTCAAAGATCCCGTAAATATCCCTGTCCACCACGCAGGGGCCGGTAAAGGGATCGACGACGATCCCCTGAAGCTCCGCGGATCCCATGGCCCTGGCCAGGGCGTCCAGGAAATGGACCTCCAGCAGGTCCTCTCCCTCCTCGACCTCGGCCTGGTCAGCCGCGGAAAAGACCGGCAGGAAAACGGCCCGTCCGTTCTCGGCCGTATCCGGGATAAAATAGCCGTCCTCGTCCGTTTCTCCCACCATCCAGACCCTGCTGTCCCGGAGGCAGCGAAGGACCGGGATATAGGTCTCCTGGCCCGGCTGCTCCATGAACTGGCGGATCAGGAAGCGGAGGATCTCTCCTCCCTCCAGGCTCTCCCTGGTCAGTACGGCGGCCTGGCCGCAGCCCTCGCATCCCCCGCAGGCCTCTCCGGGGATCCCGTCGCAGCAGGGATCGGCGTGGGGATCGGTCAGGCCCTCCAGGGCGGGATCATGGGGACAGCAGGAGCCTCCCTCCGCATGGTCATGGCTGTCGCAGGTCCCCTCCTCCGAGGGGGTCAGGTTCCCGGCCAGGAAGGCCTCTACGGCCTGGTCCGCGCTGCCGGTCAGGCCGGGATAGAGGGCGATGCCCGCCTCCTTCAGGGCTTCGGCGGCTCCGGGCCCGATGCCGCCGCAGATCAGGGCCTCTGCCCCGCATCTGGCCAGAAAGCCCGCCAGGGCCTCATGTCCCTGGCCTCCGGTCTCGGTGACCAGGGTCGATACCACCCTGCCGTCACGGATCTCATAGACCTTGAAGGTCCCTGTATGCCCGAAGTGCTGAAAAATCTGTCCGTCCTCATACGTTACCGCTAT
>CAMOUD010000017.1 GCA_946626215.1 uncultured Lachnospiraceae bacterium | reverse complement strand
GTCAGGGACCTTTGGGAGTATAATAAATGGTTGTAATTACAGGGCTCTGTGACCGGAAAAGGGATCAGGGCACTTTGCATCGCGGTATCGCTAAAAGGAAGCTTTATGAAATTACTTACGATCGCAGTTCCCTGCTATAACTCTGAAGCCTACATGGAAAAGTGCGTCAGGTCTCTTCTGGTCGGCGGCGACGAGGTGGAGATCCTGATCGTCAACGACGGATCCAAGGACCGGACCCCTGAGATCGCGGACAGGCTGGAAAAGGAACATCCCGGCATCGTCCGCGCCATCCACCAGCCCAACAAGGGCCACGGCGGCGCCGTGAATACGGGCCTCGAAAACGCCGCGGGCGTCTTCTTCAAGGTCGTGGACTCTGATGACAAGGTCAATCCGGGCCCCTACAAGAAGATCCTTTCCGTCCTTCGCCGCTACGCGGAGGGGGAGGAGCTGGACCTCCTGATCAGCAACTTCGTCTATGACAAGGAGGGAGAGAAGCACAAGAAGATCATGCAGTACCGGGCTTCCCTTCCCAAGGACCGGATCTTTACCTGGGAGGAGGCAGGCCGCTTTGCCAAGGGCCACTACATCCTCATGCATTCGGTCATCTACAGGACCCAGGTCCTCAGGGACAGCGGGATCCATCTGCCCGAGCATACCTTTTACGTGGACAACATCTACGTGTTCGAGCCCATGCCCTACGCCAGGCACTTATACTACCTGGACGTGAACTTCTACATGTATTTCATCGGCCGGGACGACCAGTCGGTCAACGAGCAGGTCATGATCGGGAGGCTGGACCAGCAGATGCGGGTCAACCGCCTCATGTATGACTTCTTCAGCGATCCGGACAGGCAGGGCCTGGTCCGGGAGAGCAGGCCCCTGTACCGCTACATGTACAACTATCTGGAGATCATCACGGTCATTTCCTCCATCCTGGCCTACAGGAGCGGGACTTCCGAGCACCTGGCCATGAAGGAAGACCTCTGGCGCTATATGAAGGACAAGGATCCCGTCCTCTATAAAAAGCTCCGCAGGGGCGTGTTCGGCGTCTTCCTCAACCTGCCCGGCAGGGCGGCCCGGAGGGCGGCCGTAGGCGTGTACCTGGTGGCGCAGAAGATTTTCGGATTCAACTAAAGGCAGGAGGATCATATGGGCAAATATTTCGGAACTGACGGATTCCGCGGAGAAGCCGGCAGGAACCTGACCGCGGACCACGCCTTCAGGATCGGCCGCTTCCTGGGCTGGTACTACAGCCAGCTGCGCCGCATGAAGGGGGAAGAGGAACCGGCCAGGATCGTCATCGGCAAGGATACCAGAAGGTCCAGCTACATGCTGGAGTATTCCCTGGTGGGCGGCATCACGGCCTCCGGCGCCGATGCTTATCTTCTCCATGTCACCACCACCCCCTCCGTATCCTGGGTCACCAGGATCGACGGATTTGACTGCGGCGTCATGATCTCCGCCAGCCATAATCCCTACTATGACAACGGGATCAAGCTCCTGAACGGAGCCGGAGAAAAGATGGAGGAGTCCGTGATCGGCCTGATCGAGGACTACCTGGACGGGGCCGTGGAGGTCTTCGGACAGACCTTTACCCAGCTCCCCTACGCCAGAAAGATGGCGGTGGGCCGCACTGTGGATTACGTGGCGGGCCGCAACCGCTACGTGGGCTATCTGATCTCCCTGGGCCTCTATTCCTTCCGGGGCATGAAGGTGGCCCTGGACTGCGCCAACGGAGCCTCCTGGACCATCGCCAAGGCGGTCTTTGACGCCCTGGGCGCCGAGACCCACGCCATCAACGTCAGCCCCAACGGCTTCAACATCAACGAAGGTGCCGGCTCGACCCACATGGAAGGCCTCTGCCGCTACGTGGTGGAGAACGGCTGCGACGTGGGCTTTGCCTATGACGGCGACGCGGACCGGTGCCTGTGCGTGGATGAAAAGGGAAATGTGATCACCGGCGACCACATCCTCTATATTTACGGCCGCTACATGAAGGAGCGGGGCAAGCTCCTTCAGAACACCGTGGTCACCACGGTCATGGCCAACTTCGGCCTTTACAAGGCCTTCGACGAGCTGGGCATCGACTATGCCAAAACGGCCGTCGGCGACAAATATGTCTATGAATATATGGTAAAGAACGGCTGCCGTCTGGGCGGAGAGCAGTCCGGCCACATCATCTTCAGCAAGTATGCCAGGACCGGCGACGGCATCCTGACCTCCCTCAAGATCATGCAGGTCATGATGGACAGGAAGATGAAGCTGTCCGAACTGGCCGCTCCCCTGACCATCTATCCCCAGGTCCTGGTCAATGTCCGGGTCCATTCCAAGCCCGCCGCCCAGAACGATGCCGATGTCCAGGACAAGGTCCATGAGATCGAGACCCGCCTGGGAGATACCGGCCGGATCCTGGTCCGGGAATCCGGGACTGAGCCCGTGATCCGGGTCATGGTGGAAGCGGAGACCGAGGAGGCCTGCCGGGAAAATGTGAACGAGGTCGTTTCCGTCATCCGGGCCAAGGGCCACGCGGAGGAGGCCTGAGCTCCCGGCCCTGAGGGCGGGAAAAAGAGAAGTCCTGACACAGGACAAAGCAAGAGTATCCGGGCAAGAACGGATTTCTGACTGTATAAGCGATGATAAAGGAGGATTCTGTAATGGCAGAAAATACAGAGGTCAAAAAGGCGCCCATCACCATGGACATGCTGATCGGCGATATCCTTGCCGAGTACCCCGATTCCTATCTGTACCTGATGAACTGCGGCATGGGCTGCATCACCTGCCCTGCCTCCCAGATGGAGACCCTGCAGGAGGCCTGCTACGTCCACGGCATCGAGCCCGAGGAGGTCGTCCGCTATCTCAACATCGAGCTGGAGCTGGAGGACTACGACTACGAAGACTGAGTCCGGGGTTCTGGTTGACTAACCAACAGACCTGCAGGTACACTCATAAAAGGAAAATCTGACGGAGAGAATACGTTTCCATCCGGAAGAGGGAATTGAATCTGCAGGATCAGGTCCGGCGGGGTCCGTGGGGACGGCGCCGGTCATGCTGTATGTGTATTTTCGGCTCTTCCGCGTCAGCGGAAGGGCCTTTTTGCGTGTCCCGCGGGACATGGATGAGGATCATACTATGCTCAAAGCAGCAATCTACGGCAAGGGCGGCATCGGCAAGTCCACCGTCACCAGCAACCTGGCGGCCGCCTTCGCTCTCATGGGAAAAAGGGTCATCCAGATCGGATGCGACCCCAAGGCGGACTCCACCATCAACCTGCTGGGAGGAAAGCCCCTCCAGCCGGTCATGAACTATCTGAGAGAGGAGGACGAGGATCCGGATTCCCTGTCCCAGATCTCCCGGGTAGGCTTCGGGGGCGTCCTCTGCATCGAGACCGGCGGCCCCACCCCGGGCCTGGGATGCGCCGGCCGGGGCATCATCGCCACCTTCGGCCTGCTGGAGGACCTGGAGCTCTTTGAGACCTGGAAGCCGGACGTGGTCCTTTACGACGTCCTGGGAGACGTGGTCTGCGGAGGCTTCGCCGCTCCCATCCGGGAGGGCTACGCCGACAAGGTCCTGATCGTGACCAGCGGGGAAAAGATGGCCCTCTACGCGGCCGGCAACATCGCTTCCGCGGTCCGCAACTTTGAGGACAGGTCCTACGCCCGGATCGCGGGCCTGGTCCTCAACCACCGGAACGTGGAGAACGAGACGGAAAAGGTCCGGGCCTTCGCGGAGGAGAAGGGCCTGACCATCGTGGGGGAGATCCCCCGGAGCGACGACATCATCCGCTATGAAGACCAGGGCATGACCGTGATCGAGGGCGATCCCGGCCTCCCGGTCTCGGAGCGCTTTTTCGACCTGGCCCGCTTCCTCCTGGAGGAGGAAGGGCCGGAGGCATAAGGATCCCCGCCGCGTCTGAATCAGAGAAAGGAACAGTCTTGACCAGAACAAGCATCTTTTATACCGCCGCCGACCTGGCCCGGCGGGGCAAAGACCGGATCCCCGGAGAGCTGGTGGCCCATACCCACCTGATCTATTCCTCTCCGGCCACCCTGGCCTACAACTCCCCCGGCGCCGAGGGCTACGGGGTCAAGCGGGCGGGCCTGGCCCTGCCGGAGTCGGTCATGCTGATCGTGGCCCCCGGCTGCTGCGGCCGCAATACCTCCGCCATCTCCACCCTGCCCGGCTATGAGAACCGGTTCTTCTACCTGATCATGGATGAGACGGACCTGGTCACCGGCCGGCACCTGAAGAAGATCCCCCAGGCCGTCCAGAACATCTGCGAGAGCCTGCCGGCAAAGCCCAGGGCCGTCATGATCTGCATCACCTGCGTGGACGCCCTTCTGGGCACCGACATGGAAAGGGTCTGCCGCAGGGCCCAGGAGAAGACGGGCGTCATGGTCCGGCCCTGCTACATGTACGCCCTGACCCGGGAGGGGAGAAAGCCCCCTATGGTCCATGTCCGCCAGTCCCTCTATTCCGTCCTGGAAAAGAGGGAAAAGGACAAAAGGGCCGTCAACATCCTGGGCTTTTTCGCGCCCCTTTCGAAGGACTGCGAGCTGTATGCCCTTCTGGGACAGATGGGGGTCAGAAAGATCCGGGAGATCGGCACCTGCCCCGACATGGACAGCTTCCTGGAGATGGGAGAGGCCAACTTCAGCCTGGTCCTGAACCCGGAAGCCAGGCCTGCCGCGGGAGACCTGCAGAAGCGCCTGGGCATGCCCTTCATCGAACTGGCCCGGCTCTATCAGGCGGACCAGATCCACCGCCAGTACCAGGCCCTGGCCAGGGCCCTGGGGGTCCATCTGGATGACGGGCCCTGGTACGAAAAGGCCAGAGAAGCCATGAAGGGCTTCCGGGCCCGGTATCCGGATACGGTCTTTGCCCTGGGAGAGGCCATGAACGCCAATCCCTTCGAGCTGGCCCTGGCCCTGACCCGCTACGGCTTTAAGGTGGCGGAGATCTTCGCGGCACCGGCCCCCGAGCATTACGTCTACCTGAACCAGCTGGCGGCCCTGAGCCCGGACACAAAGGTCTATTCCAACCTGGACCCCTCCATGCTCTTTTACCGGCCGGACCCTTCCGTCACCATGACCATCGGCAAGGACGCGGCCTGGTACTATCCGGACCTGCCCGGGGTCGCCTGGAACTCGGATATCCAGCCCTTCGGCCACAGCGGCGTCAGGAGCCTCTTTGAAGCCCTGGGAAAGGCCATGGAGGAGGGAGCCTCCGGCAGCTTTTCCTCCCGGATCCTCCTGGGCGGGCCCATAGAAAAGCCGGCCCGTCCGGCCCCTCTGCTGGAGCCTGAAAAGGCCCCTGCCCGGGGCCTCCGCCGGGTCCTGACCCCCTTTGCCCCGGACCAGTCCGGCGCCGTTTCCGTATTCTATGAGCTGGGCGGGATCACCGTCATCTGCGACGCGGGCGGCTGCGCCGGCAATGTCTGCGGCTTTGACGAGCCCCGCTGGTTCACGGAAAGGAGCGCCGTCTTTTCGGCGGGCCTCCGGGACATGGACGCCATTCTGGGCCGGGACGAGAAGCTGGCCGAAAAGCTGGGAGACGCCGCGTCTTCCCTGGGCCTTCCCTTTGCCGCCATCGTGGGGACCCCGGTCCCGGCGGTCATCGGAACGGACTTCCGGGCCCTTTCCAGGCTGTCGGAGAAGAAGGCGAAGATCCCGGTGGTCTATACCGAGACCTCCGGCATGGCCTGGTACGACGAGGGGGCCGTTTCCGCCTGGAAGGCCCTGATCGAGCGCTTTTCCGAAAAGGATCCGGAAAGGAAGGCGGGCCGGATCGGCGTCGTCGGCGCCATTCCCCTGGACCTTTCCGACCTGTCCGGCATGGAAAAGATCCGGGACGCCCTTCTTGAAAAGGGCTGGGAGGAGGTCCTGCCCCTGGGCATGGGCGCTTCCCTTCAGGACCTGGCCCTGGCCGGGTCCTGCCGGGAGATGCTGGCCGTATCCGCGGCCGGCCTTAAGGTCTGCCGGTTCCTGGAAGAGAGGTTCGGGATCCCCTATCACGCTGACTGTCCCGCGGCGGACGCCCTGGTCCCGGACCCTGTCCCTGCCGGCTGCCGCGTCCTGGTGATCCACCAGCAGGTCATGGCCGTTTCCCTCAGAAGAAGGCTCCTGGACAAGGGGGCCGGGTCTGTGACCTGCGCCACCTGGTTCCTTTCGGATACGGGCCTGGAGGAAAAGGGAGACCTTCGTTTTAAGGAAGAAAAGGACCTGGTCCGGGCCGTCTCGGAGGGATCCTATGACATGATCATCGGGGATGAGAACTTCAGGGCCCTGGTCCCGGACTATCAGGGGACCTGGATCGACGCCCCCCACTTCGCCGTTTCCGGACGGCTCATCCGCTGACAGAAAGGAAGGACGATGACAAAGAGAATACGGTTTTACGGCATCGTCCAGGGCGTGGGCTTCAGGCCCACGGCAGCCCGGCACGCGGCGGCCTCGGGGATCCGGGGAACGGTCTGCAACAAGGGCCCCTACGTGGAGGTCTTTGCCGAGGGGACTGAGGAGGAGATCGCCTCCTTCCTGGACCTGATGGACAAGGCACCGCCCAAAAGGGCCGTGATCCTCCGGACCGATGTCAGGGAAGCGCCGGAGGGGGCCTATGCGGCCTTCTCCATCATCGAGTCGGAAAAGACCCGGGGCGAGATCTTCGTCTCCCCCGATATCGCCATCTGCGAGGACTGTAAAAGAGAGCTCTACGATCCGAAGGACCGGCGCTATCTCCATCCCTTCATCAACTGCACCTGCTGCGGGCCCCGGCTGACCATCCTGGAGGGCCTTCCCTATGACAGGCACAGGACCTCCATGAAGGCCTTTCCCATGTGCCCGGTCTGTGAAGGGGAATATCATTCCCCCCGGTCCAGGCGCTATGACGCCCAGCCGGTCTGCTGCCATGACTGCGGCCCTGTGGTCTACCTGGCGGAGAAGGGAGAGGGAGGTGAGCCTGTCCGGGGCCTTACGGGCAGGGAGGCCCTGATCCGGACCCGGCAGGTGATCCGGGAGGGAGGCATCGCCGCCGTCAAGGGAATCGGAGGCTTTCACCTGTGCTGCGACGCCTCCAACGAGGAGGCGGTCGCCCTGCTGAGAAAAAGAAAGCGCCGTCCCGTCAAGCCCTTCGCGGTCATGATGCGGGATGAGGAGACGGTCCGGAGGGCCTGCCGGTTCTCCCCGGCCCAGGAGGAGATCCTGACCGGCTACCAGAAGCCCATCCTCCTCCTGGAGGAGAGGGAGGGAAGCGGCCTGGCCCCTTCCGTGGCCCCGGGCAATCCCAAGGTGGGCGTCATGCTCCCCTACGCCCCGGTCCAGCTCCTCTTATTTGACTATGACGACGGACAGGTCATGCCGGACATGCTGGTCATGACCAGCGGCAACGTTTCCGGAGCCCCCATCTGCCGGGACGACCGGGAGGCCCTCTCCGAGCTGTCCGCCTTTACCGACTGCATCCTGTCCCATGACCGGATGATCCGGATCCGCTGCGACGATTCGGTCATGGACTTTTATGAGGACGCCCCCTACATGATCCGCAGGTCCCGGGGCTATGCCCCCCTGCCCGTTCCCATGTCCTGGGACTGGGAGGGCTCGGTCCTGGCCATGGGCGGCGAGCTCAAGAACACCTTCTGCGTCGGGTCGGGGAGCCTCCTCTATCCCTCCTCCTATATCGGGGACCTGGAGGACCTTCGGAGCGTGAAGGCCCTGAAGGAGACCGCGGGCAGGATGGAGACCCTCCTGGAGGTCAGGCCGCAGGCCGTGGTCTGCGACCTCCATCCCCGCTACAACTCCACCCTGGCCGCCGAGGAGACGGGCCTGCCCGTCATCCGGCTCCAGCACCACTACGCCCACATCATGTCCTGCCTGGCGGAGAACGACTGCCGGGACCGGGTCATCGGCGTTTCCCTGGACGGGACCGGCTACGGGACCGACGGGACTATCTGGGGCGGAGAGATCCTGACAGCGGACTATGAGGGCTTTGAAAGGGCCGGGTCCATCGTCCCCTTCACCCAGACGGGAGGAGACCTGGCGGCCAGGGAGGGCTGGCGGATCGCCGCCTCCATGGCCGGC
Organism: uncultured Lachnospiraceae bacterium; assembly: GCA_946626215.1. GTDB lineage: Bacteria > Bacillota > Clostridia > Lachnospirales > Lachnospiraceae > CAG-791. The sequence continues at coordinate 15,368 of CAMOUD010000017.1, read as the reverse complement.
GCCCTCTATGGAAGAGAAAAGGCCCTGCAGGTCCTGGAGGACCTGGGCATCAGCGCCGGAAAGGGCATGCCGGCCGGGCCGGTCCTTATCATGTCGGAAAAGGGCATGAACTCCGTCAGGTCCACCAGCTGCGGCCGCCTCTTTGACGCCGTCAGCGCCATCCTCGGGGTCCGGACCGCCTCCACCTTTGAAGGAGAGGCCTCCACCTCCCTCCAGTTTTCGGCAGAGGCTTACCGGAGGGCCCATCCGGAGGAAGAGGTCCCCGCCTTCCCGGATCCTGTCCGGGAGGGGGAGGGCAGGCTCCTCCTGGCCACGGACGATCTGGTCCGGGAGCTCGCGGACAGACGGCTGGCCGGGGAGGAGGCAGGGCGCCTGGCCCTGTTTTTCCACAGCGCCCTGGCCGACATGATCCTGGAGGCCTGCCGGAGGATCCGGGACAGGGAGGGGCTCTCCCTGGCCGCCCTGTCGGGAGGGTGCTTCCAGAACACCCTCCTGCTGGAGCTGACAGAAAAGAGGCTGGCGGAGGCCGGCTTTACAGTACTCAGACACAGACTGGTGCCGCCCAATGACGGCGGCCTGGCCCTGGGCCAGGCGGCGGTGGGCATGTACCGGATCAATCAGAAAGATAAAGTGAGGTAAGAACATGTGCGTAGGACTTCCCGCCAGAATCGTAGGCATTGACAAGGACGGCACCGCCCTGGTGGACGCTTCGGGCGCCCGGAGAAAGGTATCGGCCGCCCTCCTGGAGGATCTCAACCCCGGCGACTATGTCATGGTCCATGCCGGCGCCGCCATCGCCAGGATCACGGAAGAGGACACAGAGGAGACCGAAAGGCTCATGGACGAGCTGGTCATTGATTTCTGACAGGGGAAAGGAAATGGAAAATCAGAAAAGAACCGCCAGGGAGATCCTGACGGGCTATCAGGGCAGGCCCATCCGGATCATGGAGGTCTGCGGCACCCATACCCATGAGATCTTCCGGCTGGGCATCCGGGGACTCCTGTCTCCCGATATCCATCTGATCTCGGGACCGGGCTGTCCGGTCTGCGTGACCCCGGTGGACTTTATTGACGAGGCCGTCTGGCTGGCCCTGGAAAGAGGGGTCACCATCTGCACCTTCGGCGACCTGGTCCGGGTACCGGGCAGCCGGATGTCCCTGGCCGGGGCCAGGGCAAAGGGAGCCGAGGTCCGGGTGGTCTATTCCCCTCTGGACGCGGCCGAACACGCCGAGGCCCATCCCGAAAAGGAAGTGGTCTTCCTGTCCGTAGGCTTTGAGACCACGACCCCCTCCTCCTGCCTGGCCGTGCAGATGGCCATGGAGAGAGGGCTTAAGAACTTCAGCCTCCTTACGGCCAACAAGACCATGCCCGCCGCCTACGAGGCCATGGCGGGCGCCACGGACCTTTTCCTCTATCCCGGCCATGTCCACGCCATCACGGGCACGGGCGACTGCCGCAGGATGGCCGAAAAGGGCGTCTCCGGCGTCATCGCCGGCTTTACGGCCAGAGAGATCCTGACGGCCCTGGCCGTGGGAGTGGCCAGGTTCAGGGAGGGAGAGCCCTTCTTTGCCAACTGCTATCCCAGGGTGGTGACCGACGAGGGGGCCCCCGCCGCCGTCCGGCTGGTGAACGGGATGATGGAGCCCTGCGACGCCCGCTGGAGAGGCATCGGGGTCATGAAGGACTCGGGCATGAAGCTGAAGGAGGCCTACGGGGCCTATGACGCCAGGGTCCGGTATGGGATCCCCGCCATGGAGGGCAGGGAGAATCCCGCCTGCCGCTGCGGCGAGGTCCTTCAGGGCAGATGCCTGCCCTCAGACTGTAAGGTCTTCGGCAGGGGCTGCACCCCCGAGCATCCCATCGGGGCCTGCATGGTATCGGGAGAGGGGGCCTGCTCGGCCTTCTATCTCTACAGCCAGGGGTAAGAAACAGCAGATATACGAAATACAATCCTTCAGGAGATAGGAAGAAATGATCGGAAATACAGTGACCCTGGCCTGCGGGGCCGGAGGCAGACAGACAGCAGAACTGATTGACCGCGTCTTCAAGGCGCATTTCCAGAACCCCTATTTCACCCCGGACGACGCGGCCGTCCTGGACCTGCCCCCCGGGCGCCTGGCCATGAGCACCGACGGCTTTATCGTGTCCCCGGCCTTCTTCCCGGGCGGCAACATCGGCAAGCTCTCCATCTGCGGGACGGTCAACGACCTGGCCTGCATGGGCGCCAGGCCCCTCTACATGACCTGCGCCTTTGTCATCGAGGAGGGCTTTGCCCTGGATGACCTGGAGAAGATCGCGGCCGCCATGGAAAAGACGGCGAAGGAAGCGGGCGTGAGCCTGGTGGCCGGCGATACCAAGGTGGCCGGCAGGGGCCAGGTGGACGGAGTCTTCATCACCACCACCGGCATCGGCCTGGTCCCGGAGGGCCGGCGGACAGGCGGCGCCCTGGCAAAGCCCGGGGACAAGATCCTGGTGACGGGCGATATCGGCCGGCACGGGACCGCCATCCTCCTGGCCAGGGACGAATTCGGGATCGAAGCGGACGTGACCAGCGACTGCGCCCCCCTGACGAAGGGGGTGGAGGCGGCCCTTTCGGCCTCCGACCGGGTCCATGTGATCCGGGACGCCACCCGGGGCGGGGTGGGCACGGTCCTCTATGAGATCGCCCATCAGAGCGATGTCGGGATCCGGCTGGACGCGGAAAAAGTCCCGGTCAGGCCTGAGGTCCGGGGCGTCTGCGGCATGCTGGGCCTGGAGCCCCTCTATCTGGCCTGCGAGGGCCGGATGGTCCTCTTTGTGGATCCGGAGGACGCGGACCGGGTCCTGGAGGCCCTGAGGCAGAGCCCCTACATGGAAGAGGCGGCCGTGATCGGCGAGGTGACGGCGGACAACCGGGGCCGGGTGGTCATGATGACGGAGATCGGGTCCCAGACCCTCCTGCCGGAGCCCGGCAACGAGCTCCTGCCCAGGATCTGCTGACAGGGAAAGGGGAAAAGCCATGAGCCAGGAGACCAGAGTCGCGGTCATTTCCATCATTGTGGAGGACCCCGCCAGAGTGGAGGAGATCAACAGCCTCCTTCATATCTACAGCAGCTATATCATCGGCCGGATGGGGATCCCCTACCGGCAGCGGGGGATCAGCGTCATCAGCGTGGCCGTGGACGCCCCCCAGGAGGTCATCAGCGCCCTTTCGGGCAAGATCGGAAGGCTGGCCGGCGTCAGCGCCAAGGCGGCCTACTCCAACGTCGTCACCCATGTGGAAGTATGAATCGAAGAGCGGGCCCGGGCCCGTACAGAAGGAAGTACCTATGATCAAGCTGGCGTTTTACGGAAAGGGCGGCATCGGCAAGTCCACCCTGGTCTCCAACCTGGCCCTCCTGCTGGCGGAGCGGGGCCTGAGGGTGGTCCAGATCGGCTGCGACCCCAAGGCAGACTCCACCCGCTTTCTCCGGGAGGGAAAGAGCCTTCCCACCGTCATGGACAAGATCCGGGAGAGGGTTCCCTTTGCCCTGTCCGATGTCCTGATCCGGGGCAGGGAGGGGGTCCTCCTGGCAGAGGCCGGCGGGCCCCTGCCAGGCCGGGGCTGTGCCGGCCGGGGCATCATCACGGCCCTGGAAAAGCTGGAAGAGCTGGGACTCTATGAGACCTGCCGGCCGGACGTTGTCCTTTATGACGTCCTGGGCGATGTGGTCTGCGGGGGCTTTGCCATGCCCATGCGGTCCTCCTATGCCGAAAGGGTCTATATCCTGACCTCGGGAGAGGCCATGTCCGTCTACGCGGCGGCCAACATCGCCATGGCCCTGAAGAGCTTTGAAGGAAGGGGCTACGCGGACCTGGGCGGCTTTATCCTGAACCGGAGGGACGTCCCCCGGGAGGAGGAAAGGGTCCGGGACCTGGCGGCCGACTTCGGGGCAGAGGTCACGGGAGCCCTGTCCAGGTCCCCCAAATATCAGGAGGCGGAGGAGGCGGGCCTTCCCCTGGTCCTTCTGGCTCCTGAAAGCCCGGAGGCCGGAGAGCTGTCCGCCCTGGCGGACGCCATCCTCCCGCCGGAAGAAAGGAAGGGATGAGCCATGCTGATCAGAGCCGGAGAAAGAGAGAGCCTGCGGTCCCCGGACGTGCCGGGACCGGAGGGCTGCGTGATCCCCATCGGGGAGACGGCCTGGCCCTCCCCCTTTCCCAATGAACTGGAATTCAACGCCCCGGTCCACGGGTCCTGGAACATCGTCCACATCGGCATGCTCATGCCGGAGTGCCACCAGATCTATGTCTGCGCGGACAACTGCATGCGGGGCGTCATCATGACCGCCGCGGAGATGCGGGAGGAGGAGAGGTTCCACTTCGTCCTCCTGGAGGAAGAGGACATCTATGAGGGGAACCTGGAGGATGTCACCATAGAGGGGATCAGCGACTGTCTGGAGAGGCTTCCGGAGAGGCCTCCCTGCGTCATGGTCTTCCTGGTCTGCCTCCACCACTTCGTGGGGACCAACGCGGGCAGGGTCTATGAGGAGCTGGAAAAGCGGTTCCCCGATATCTGCTTCCTGCGCTGCTGGATGGATCCCGTCATGCAGAAGCGGGGCCTGACCCCGGACCAGAAGGCCAGAAAAGCCATGCTGGATCCCCTGGAGCCCCTCCCCTTTACAGTGGAAGACAGGGTTGCCGTCCTGGGGGACAACCGCCGCCTGGAGGAATCCTCCGATATCTGCCGGCTCCTGTCGGGAGCGGGATTTTCCGTGGGCCAGATCATGGACTGCCGGACCTTCGCGAAGTACAGGGAGCTGGCCGGGAGCCGGCTCTTTATCACCAGGTCCTATATGGGCCTCTACGGCATGAAGGGCCTGAAAAAGCGGCTGGGAAGGCCCCTCCTCTACATGCCCCCCGCCATGGGCTATGACGAGATCGATTCTCTCCTGGGCGCCCTGGCAGGGGCCCTGTCCCTGCCGGCCCCGGACACCGCTCCCTTAAGGGAAAGGGCGGACCGGGCCCTGGCCCATGCCCTTGAAAAGATCGGCAGGACCCCCATCGCCATCGACGTCCTGGGCGTCCCCAGGCCCCTGGGCCTGGCCAGGCTCCTGACGGAGCATGGCTTCAGGGTCTCCTGCGTCTTTCTGGACGCCTTCTCCGAGGAGGAGAAGGAGGACTATGAATGGCTGAAGGACCGCCTTCCTTCCCTCCGGATCTCCGCCACCGTCCATGTCAGGCTCCGCCGCCTTCACGGCAGGCGGGAGGTCTTCCTGGGAGAGGAAGGCAGGGAAGGGGACAAAGTCCTGGCGATCGGTCCCAAGGCCGCCTTTTTCCTGGACACAGGTCACTTTGTCAACCTTGTGGAGATGAACGGGATGTGGGGCTATGACGGGATCATCCGTCTGGCCGGCCTCATGGAGGAGGCCTTTGACTTTGAGAAGGACACCAGGGACCTGGTGCCCCGGAAAGGACTCGGGTGCGTCAGCTGCGTATGAGACAGGCCTATATCCAGACTCCCTGCTATACGGGAGATGTATCCGGCGCGTGCTCCGCGCTGTATGAGCTGGGCGGGATGACCGTCATGCACGATCCCTCCGGCTGCAATTCCACCTACAACACCCATGACGAGATCCGCTGGTACGACCGGGAGAGCCTGATCTTCCTTTCGGGCCTGACGGACCTGGACGTGATCCTGGGAGACGACGAAAGGCTGATCGGGGACGTCTGCCGGGCGGCGGAGGCCCTTCATCCGGCCTTCATCGCCCTGGTCAACTCCCCCCTGCCCTGGCTGAACGGGACCGATTTTGACGCGGTCTGCCGCCTGATCGGGGAAAGGACCTCTCTTCCGGCCTTCCATGTCCCCACCAACGGCATGCACGACTACGTCCGGGGAGCGGGCCTGGCCCTGGAGACCTGGGCCAGGCACTTCGTGAAGGAGCCCCGGGCCGGCAGGGAAAAGGGAAAGATCCGGGCCAACCTGATGGGCCTGACCCCCCTGGACTTCGCTCTCCGGGATACGGTCTCTTCCCTGAGGAGCCTGCTTTCGGAGGCCGGCTTCGAGCCCTGGTCCTTCTGGGCCATGGACGATGATCCGGAGAACCTGAAGAGGGCGTCCGAAGCGGACGTCAGTCTGGTGGTCTCGGCCGCGGGCCTTCGGGCCGCCCGCTTCCTGGAGCGGACCTTCGGCGTGCCGTATCTGGCCGCCTTCCCGGCCATGGGGATCCGGGACCGGGTCTGGTCCCTCCTGGAGGAGACGGCCTCTTCCGGAAAGAGCCGGTCTCTTTCCCATGCCCTGGACCTGGGGAAAGAAGAGGAAGGAGCCCTCTTCCTGGTGGGAGAGCCCGTCACCATGGGGTCCCTGGCCGCCGCCGTCCATGCCCGGACAGGCAGGCCCTGCCGGGTCCTGGTCCCCCTGGAAGAGACAGAGACGCTTCTGGGGCCCTGCTTTACGAGGGTCTCGGGAGAAGAGGAGATCCGGAGGGCCCTGAAGGGGGCCGGCGCCGTCCTGGCCGATCCCATGTACAGGCCCCTGGTCCCGGAGGGGGCGGACCTGGTGCCCCTGCCCCATCTGGCCTATTCCGGAAGGATCTTCCTGAAGGAGATCCCTGACCTGACCGCCTTTGTACCCGAGGGCCTGTGACCCGGACCTTAAGGAGGTTTTTTATGAGCATGAATGATACGCCTTCGGGCGAACGCGTCCACATCGGCTTCTTCGGAAGAAGGAACGTGGGCAAGTCCTCCCTGGTCAACGCCTTTACCGGCCAGGAGATGAGCGTGGTCTCCGATGTCAGGGGGACCACCACGGACCCGGTGACCAAGTCCATGGAGCTTCTGCCCATCGGGCCGGTCCTGATCATCGATACCCCCGGCTTTGACGACACGGGGGACCTGGGCCTCCTCAGGGTCCGCAGGACCCGGCAGACCCTGAACCGGACCGACCTGGCCATCCTGGTGACGGAGGCAGGAAAGCCTCTGGAGGAGGCGGACCGCCAGCTCCTTTCCCTCTTCGCCGAAAAGAAGATCCCCCACCTGATCGTCCTCAACAAGGCGGACCTCCTGGAGGAGGAAAAGCGGACCGGGGCGGAGGCGGAGGGCCATCCCTTTGCCTATGTCAGCGCCCTGACCGGGGAGGGGGTCATCGCCCTCCGGGAAAGGGCCGGCTCCATGAAGGGGGCCGAAGAGGTCCTGCCGCCCCTGGCGTCTGACCTGGTCCCTCCCGGCGGCCTCGCCCTCCTGGTCATTCCCATTGACAAGGCGGCCCCCAAGGGACGCCTGATCCTGCCCCAGCAGCAGGTCATCCGGGACCTTCTGGACGCGGGACGGACCGCCGCCTGTGTCCGGGAGACGGAGCTGGAGGCCCTTCTGAAGACGCCCGGCTTCCATCCCGACCTGGTCATCACGGATTCCCAGGTCTTTCGCAGGGTATCGGAGATCGTGCCGGAGGACCTTCCCCTGACCAGCTTTTCCATCCTTATGGCCAGGCGCAAGGGCTTTCTGGAGGCGGCCGTTGCCGGCTGCCGGGCCATTGAAGGCCTGCGGGAGGGAGACAGGATCCTGGTGTCCGAGGGCTGCACCCACCACAGGCAGTGCGGGGACATCGGGACGGTCAAGATCCCGGCCTGGCTCAGGGGCAGGACGGGAAAGGACCTTGACCTGACCTTTTCCTCCGGCAAGTCCTTCCCCGAGGACCTGGCGGGCTTTGCCGCCGTCATCCACTGCGGAGGCTGCATGCTGAACGCCCGGGAGATGCGGTACCGGATGCAGTGCGCCCTGGACCAGGGCGTCCCCTTCATCAACTACGGGACCTTCATCGCCTATGTGAACGGGATCCTGGAGCGGAGCGTCCGGCCCATACCGGGCTTTTCCGACAGAGAAGGAAAGGAATGACCATGACAAATCTGGAAAGGATCGAGCGCCTGAGGGCGGACACCATCCTCCCTCCGGAGGACCTGCTGGCCCTCCTGGGCCCTCTGGCCCCTGAGGAGGAGGAAGCCCTGAAGGCGGCGGCCCGGGAGGTCCGGGAGGCCCACTACGGGAAGGACGTCTATCTCCGGGGCCTGATCGAGTTCACCAACTACTGCCGCTGCAACTGCTATTACTGCGGGATCCGGGCCGGCAACCGGGAGGCCTCCCGCTACCGCCTGGATGAGGAGAGCATCCTGACCTGCTGCGCCAGGGGCTATCTCCTGGGCTTCCGGACCTTTGTCCTCCAGGGCGGAGAGGACCTCTTCTTTACGGATGAAAAGCTCTGCCGCCTGGTCCGGGCCATCAAGGAAAGGCATCCGGACTGCGCCGTGACATTGTCCGTGGGAGAGAGGGAAAGGGCCTCCTATGAGGCCTTCTTCGAGGCCGGCGCCGACCGCTACCTCCTCCGGCAGGAGACCTCGGACCCGGCCCACTACCGATTCCTCCATCCGGAGCCCCAGACCATTGAGAACAGGAAGAGGTGCCTGCAGGACCTGAAGGAGATCGGCTACCAGGTGGGCTGCGGCATCATGCTGGGCTCTCCCGGCCAGACGAAGGACCACATCCTTCAGGACCTCTACTACATGCATGACTTCGGGCCCCAGATGGTGGGGATCGGTCCCTTCATTCCCCATAAGGACACCCCCTTCCGGGACCAGCCGGCGGGGACCCTGGACCAGACCCTCCGCCTTCTGGCCATCCTCAGGCTCATGCTGCCACGGGTCCTCCTTCCCGCCACCACGGCCCTGGGGACCATCCATCCCAGGGGAAGGGAGCTGGGGATCCTCTCCGGCGCCAACGTGGTCATGCCCAACCTCTCGCCTGCCGGCGTCCGGGAAAAATACATGCTCTACGACGGCAAGATCTGCACCGGCGATGAGGCGGCCCAGTGCGTCCGCTGCATGGAAAGGCGGATCGCCTCCGTCGGCTGCCGCGTCGCGGTCAGCAGGGGAGACGCCGCGGGCTTCACGCCTGCCGCGGGGCAAGGATAGAAACGGGCAGAGAAAAAGATTTAAAAAAGACTGAAAAGAGAAGGGCCCTGCGGCTTTCCCGCGGGGCTTTCCGGCGCTGTGATCAGGAAGGCTTCCTGAAAGGAGAAAGGGATGGAAGAACAGAAGGGAAAACAGAGGAGGGCTTCGTACCGGCACCTGACCCACGAGGACTTCGGTCCCCTCTATAACGATAAGTCCAGGGTCCTGGTCCTGGGCTCCTTTCCCTCGGTCAGGTCCCGGGAGGAAAAGTTCTACTACGGTCACCGGCAGAACCGGTTCTGGCCCCTGATGACCAGGATCTGCCGGCCGGAGGGGCCGGTCCCGGAGACAAAGGAGGAAAAGGCGGCCATGGTCCTGGAAAGGGGGATCGCCCTCTGGGACGTCATTGATTCCTGCGACATCATCGGGTCTTCCGACGCCTCCATCCGGAACGCCGCCGTCACGGACCTGACGCTCATCCTGGACGCCGCCCCCGTCCGGCATATCTTTGTGAACGGCCAGACGGCCTTCCGGCTCTACCGGAAATACACCCTGCCCCTGATCGGGGACCGGGTCAGCGCCTCCGTCCTTCCCTCCACCAGTCCCGCCAACGCGGCCTGGTCCCTGGAGAGGCTCTACGGAGAGTGGAAACAGATACAGGAGTATATTGACTGAATACGAAAGGAACCGCATCATGCCCTGCACCACCATTCTTGCCGGCAGGCTCGCCACCTGCGACGGGTCCACCTTCATGGCCCGCAACGAAGATTCTCCCGCCGGGGAGTTCACGCCCAAAAAGTTCGTCTTTGTCAGCCCTTCCGACCAGCCCCGCTCCTACAGGTCCGTGATCTCCGGCGCGGAACTGGACCTGCCGGAGGACCCTCTTTCCTATACGGCCGTGCCCAACGCCCTGGCCAATGAAGGGATCTGGGGAGAGGCCGGGATCAACGCGGCCCATGTGGCCATGACAGAGACCGAGACCATCACCTCCAACCCCCGGGTCCTGGGGGCCGATTCTCTGGTGAAAGGAGGCATCGGGGAGGAGGACTTCCTGACCATCGTCCTCCCCTATATCCGGTCGGCCAGGGAGGGCGTCCTCAGGCTGGGCCGCCTCCTGGAGGAATACGGGACCTATGAGATGAACGGGATCGGCTTCCAGGACCGGGAGGAGGTCTGGTGGATGGAGACCATCGGGGGCCATCACTGGATCGCAAGGCGCGTTCCCGACGACGCCTACGCGGTCATCCCCAACCAGCAGGGGATCGACTGCTTTGACTTTTCAGACGCCTTCGGGGCCCGGAAGGACCATATGTGCAGCGCCGATATGATCGCCTTCATCGAAAACAATCATCTGGACCTGACCATGGGCAGGAAGGGGAGCCTGGAAGAGGAAAGGGCCTTTGACGTCAGGGCCTCCCTGGGGTCCCACGCGGACTCGGACCATACCTACAACACGCCCAGGGCCTGGTTCATGCTGCGGCACCTGTCGCCCTCGGCGGCGGCCTGGGACCTGGAGAAGGGCCCCTGGGGCCCCGGATCCGATACCCTGCCCTGGTGCCTGAAGCCGGACCATAAGCTGACCCCGGAGGAGGTCAAGTATGTCCTGTCCTCCCACTACCAGGGGACTCCCTACGATCCCTACGGCAGGACGGGCAGTCCTGAGGAAAAGGGGCTCTTCCGCCCCATCGGCATCAACCGGAACAATTTCGCCTCCCTGACCCAGATCCGGCCCTATGGGAGGCCGGAGACCGGGCCCGTCCAGTGGATCGCCATGGGCTCCAATGTCTTCAACGCCTTCGTGCCCTTCTATGCCCGGGTGACGGGGACCCCCGCCTATCTGGCCGGTACGGGAGAGGCTGTCAGCACAGACTCCTTCTACTGGACCAACCGCCTGATCGCGGCCCTGGCAGACCCCCACATGGACGTCTGCCGGATCCATCTGGAGCGCTACCAGAACCGGGTCCACGAAAGGGCCCATGCCCTCCTGGCAGCTTCGGACCAGGAGGCGGAGGGCCTTCCGGAAGAGGGCCTCCGCGCCTTCCTGACCGGGGCCAATGAAAGGATGGCGGACATGGTCCGGGAGGAGACGGGAGCCCTTCTTTCCAGGATCCTTTACGAGGCCTCCTGCCGGATGAGGAACGGCTTCGCCCGGTCGGACGGCTGAGAAGCTGTCAGTCAATATGCATCATTTTGTATGAAATGACTGACTGGGATGGGGGAAAGAGCGGGAATTTGTGGAGACTTGTCCTTGCATTTGTGCATAAAAATTCATATACTTTCATTTAGTGTCTCTGGCGCCCCCTGGGGGGCGGGCGGGAGCGCCGTCCCGCGTCCGGGAGACGAGAAAAGAAACGGCGCAGAATGGAGATTAATCAGTATGAAAAAGATCGTAGCACTCCTCCTTGCAGGGACCATGGCCATCAGCCTGGCAGCATGCGGATCCTCCTCTTCTTCCGGTGAAGCCGCTCCCGCGGCGGAAGAGACCGAAGAAGCTGTGGAAGAGACCGAAGAAGCGGCGGAAGAGACCGAAGAGGCCGCTGAGGCCGAAGGCCCTCTGGCGGACGGCGTCCTGACCGTCGGCACCAACGCCACCTTCCCCCCCTTTGAGTATCTGGGCGACGACGGGACCCCCGACGGCTTCGACATGGCCCTGATCAAGGCCATCGGCGAGAAGATCGGCGTGGAAGTCGAGATCCAGGACATGGAGTTCTCCACCCTGGTCCAGTCCATCGGCACCAAGATCGACATCGCCATTGCCGGCATGACCGTGACTCCCGAGAGACAGGAAACTGTCGACTTCTCCGAGCCCTACTATGACGCCGTTCAGTATGTCCTCCTTCCCGTGGATTCCGAGATCAGGACCTACGAGGACCTGGAAGGCAAGAAGATCGCCGTCCAGCTGGGCACCACCGGCAACTTCATCGCCGAGGAGATCGAAGGCGCTGAGCTGGCTACCTATGACAAGGCCACCGATGCCTGCAACGACCTGGTCAACGGCAGAGCCGACTGCATGATCATCGACAAGAACCCCGCGGAAGTCTTCCAGGGCAAGTTCAGCGACAAGCTGGTGGCCGTGGACGGCGCCCAGTTCAGCTTCGAGGTCGAGAACTACGCCATCGCCATGCCCAAGGGAGATACCGAGCTGGCGGAAAAGATTAACGGCGCCCTTCAGGAGCTGAAGGAAGACGGCACCTTTGATCAGCTGGTCGAGGACTACATCACCAACTACAGCGCGGAATAAGTCCATGGGGGCTGAAAGAGCCATCCCATAGCAGGAATGAACGGCAGCGGGCTGAAGCGGTCCGCTGCCTTTTCCGAAACGAGGTCATATGGAAAATATCTATTCTATGTTCGAGGTCGCCTTCCTTCGGAAGAACCGCTGGCAGCTCTACTTCAAAGGCCTGGGGGTGACCCTGCAGATCGCGGTCTTCGCCTCCCTGATCGGCATCCTGATCGGAACGGTCGTGGCCCTCATGAAGCTTTCCAGGAACCGGAAGGGGAAGGGGACCGTCTTTACGGCCATCGCCACCATTTATATTGATATCATCCGAGGGACGCCTTCGGTCCTCCAGCTCCTGATCATGTGGTTCGTCATCATGAAGAGCTGCAGCAACGGGATCCTGGTGGCCTCCCTGTCCTTCGGCATCAACTCCGGCGCCTATGTGGCGGAGATCATCCGGGCGGGCATCCTGGCCGTGGATCCCGGACAGACGGAAGCCGGCCGGTCCCTGGGCCTGTCCTCCTTCCAGACCCTCCGCTATATCGTCCTGCCCCAGGCCTTCAAGAACGCCCTGCCGCCCCTGTGCAACGAGTTCATAACCCTGCTCAAGGAAACGGCCATCGTGGGCTACGTGGCCCTGGCGGACCTGACCCGCGTGGCCAACCAGGTCTCCACCGCCACCTATGAGGCCTTCATGCCCCTGATCGGCGCGGCGGTCATCTATTTCGTTGTGATCAAGATTCTGTCCACGCTCTTCGGTATTCTGGAAAGGAGGCTGCGTCAGGGTGATAGTCGTTAAGGACCTGCACAAGTACTTCGGGGACAACGAAGTCCTCCGCGGCATCAACTATGAGATCGACAAGGGCGAGAAGATCGTCATCGTCGGTCCCTCCGGTTCCGGCAAGAGCACCTTCCTGCGCTGCCTGAACCTGCTGGAGATCCCCACCAGCGGACAGATCTGGATGGAGGGCGTGGAGATCACGGACCGCCATACGGACATCAACAGGATCCGCCGGAAGATGGGCATGGTCTTCCAGCATTTCAACCTCTTCAACAACCTGACCATCATGGGCAACATTACCCTGGCCCCTGTCAAGCTGGGCCTGATGGGCCAGGAGGAGGCAAAGGAAACGGCCGTGGGCCTTCTGACCCGGGTCGGCCTCCTGGATAAGGCGGACGCCTATCCCGGCCAGCTTTCCGGCGGCCAGAAGCAGAGGATCGCCATTGTCCGGTCCCTGGCCATGAATCCCGACGTCATGCTCTTTGACGAGCCCACCTCGGCCCTGGACCCTGAGATGGTCGGCGAGGTCCTGGAGGTCATGAAGGAGCTGGCGGAAAGCGGCATGACCATGGTCTGCGTGACCCACGAGATGGGCTTTGCCCGGGAGGTCGCCACCAAGGTCCTCTTCATGGACGCAGGGAACATCCAGGAAGAGAATACCCCCTATGAATTCTTCTCCAATCCGAAGAATCCCAGGCTGCAGGACTTTCTTTCCAAGGTCCTCTGAGGCCCTCCGGCGCAGGATCTTTGTCCTGCGCCGGTCATTTTTATGTTCGCCCCGGTTGAGAAAACCCGGTTTGTAGGGTACAATAGGGCTTTGGAACTGCCCCCGGGGCAGTCCGGAAAGGAGGCCAGCCATGTCCTGGCAGGATACAGTCAGAAGAGTCACTCCCTATGTGGCCGGTGAGCAGCCCAGGGATAAGTCCGTGATCAAGCTCAATACCAACGAATGCCCCTATCCGCCCGCTCCGGGAGTCCGGAAGCTGGCCGAGGAGCTCAGGGACCGCTACGCGGACCTCAGGCTCTACCCCGATATGGACGCCACTGCCCTGGTGAAGGTCCTGGCGGACTATTACGGGGTGGGAGAGGACCAGGTCTTTGTGGGCGTCGGCAGCGACGACGTCCTTGCCATGTGCTTTCTGACCTTCTTCACGAACGGAAAGCCCATCCTCTTCCCCGACATCACCTATTCCTTCTATGACGTCTGGGCGGACCTCTTCGGGATCGCCTACGAGAATCCGGCCCTTCTGGAGGACTTTTCCATCCGGACAGAGGATTATCTGCCTGCCCTGACGGGAAAGGAGAACGGGGGCATCATCCTCGCCAATCCCAACGCCCCCACGGGCCTGGAGCTGGACCGGTCCGAGATCGAGAGGATCGTCAGCGGGAATCCGGACTCCGTCGTCATCATCGACGAGGCCTATGTGGATTTCGGAGGCGTCTCCGCCCTGCCCCTCTTAAAGAAGCATGACAATCTCCTGGTGGTCCAGACCTTCTCCAAGTCCAGGGCCATGGCCGGAGAGCGGATCGGCTTTGCCATCGGCTGCCCCGAGATCATCTCCTTCCTGAAGGACGTCAAGTTCTCCTTCAACTCCTATACCATGAACCTGCCCTCCATCCTTCTGGGAACAGAGGCGGTCCGGGACCGGGACTACTTCCTTGCCACCACGGCCAGGATCATAGCCACGAGAGAGCGGTTCAAGAAGGAACTGACCGGGCTGGGCTTTGTCTTCCCGGATTCCCATACCAACTTTGTCTTTGCCTCCCATCCCGGCCATGACGCCAGGGCCCTCTTTGAGGCGCTGCGGGAGAGAAAGATCTTTGTCCGCTATTTTTCCAAAGGCAGGCTGAAGGACTATCTGAGGATCACCATCGGGACCGATGACCAGATGGACGCCGTCACGGCGGCCCTGAAGGAGATCCTGGCTTAAGAGGTCCCTCCGGGCCTTCATGAATGAGGTATTTTTTATGGAAAGTATCGCAGTATGGTTCGCTGAACACCTGGGCCATGTCATCTCGGCCAAGGCAGTCGTATTTATCGTTTCCCTCCTTCCCATCCTGGAATGCAGGGGCGGCCTTCTGGTGGCCTCCCTCCTCCAGGTCAACATCGCGGAGGCCATTCCCATCTGTGTCATCGGGAACCTGCTCCCCATCCCCTTTATCCTTCTTTTCATCCGGCAGGTCTTTGCCTGGATGAAGAAGTGGTCCGTGACCCGGGGCATCGTGGAGAAGCTGGAGAAAAGGGCCATGAACAAGTCCGGCGCCCTGGAGGGCGGCGAATTCATCGGCCTCCTCCTCTTTGTAGGCATTCCCCTGCCCGGCACGGGCGGCTGGACCGGGTCCCTGATCGCCTCCCTTCTGGGCATGGACTTCAAAAAGGCCATCCTGGCCTGCTTCCTGGGCGTCCTGATGGCCACGGTCATCATGTCCATCGTTTCCTACGGCCTCCTGGCCAACTTTGTATACTGAT
>CAMOUD010000016.1 GCA_946626215.1 uncultured Lachnospiraceae bacterium | reverse complement strand
GTTGACTTATAGAAGTAGTAGCGCAGGCCGCCCAGGGTCTGCCAGCCGGTGGCCATGGCTCCCTTGACGTGGTCGGCTCCGTATTTGGCCGTATTGGTGGAACCGTAGAAATAGTAGTCCAGGCCGTCCAGGGTCTGCCAGCCGGTGGCCATGGCTCCCTTGACGTGGCCGGCCCCGTACTTGGCCGTATTGGTTGACTTATAGAAGTAGTAGCGCAGGCCGCCCAGGGTCTGCCAGCCGGTGGCCAGGCCGCCCCTGATATGATCGGCCCCGTACTTGGCCGTATTGGTGGACGCGTAGAAGTAGAACTGAAGGCCGCCGATCTCCTTCCAGCCGACGGTCATCTTTCCCTTTTCGTCCATGTAGTAGGTAATGCCCTTGTCCGTCACGAAGCTGCTGACGGCATAGGTGCCGTCTTCCTTCCGGTAGCGGAAGGTCCCGTCCTCTTCCACGAGGCCGGCCTCATAGACCTCCAGGACCGCCTCCTCCGGCGTTTCCTCCAGGGCCTCTTCCTCAGCTTCTTCCGGATCCTCGGCCGGGACTTCCTCTTCCTGGTCCTCCGGGACCAGGGCTTCTTCCTCTTCGGGTACCGGTTCTTCCTCCGTGCCGGTCATGGCTTCTCCGGCTTCCTCCGGCAGCAGGACCTCCTCTTCCGGTCCTGCTTCAGGCTCCTGGGCCGGAGCCTCTTCCTCCGGGACCTGGATCTCCTCGGTCACGGCGGGCGCTTCTTCTTCAGGCAGGGTCCCGGTATTTCCTTCGGACGCCGGGGCCGCCCCCATAAAGATCTGGGCCGCCATCACCAGTGACAGGGCGATTGCCGCTTTTCTTTTCATACTAGCCTCCCTTGGGATAAGAGGCCCGGAGTCGCATGCTCCGGGCCTGATGATCACCTGTCTGTTGCTGCTGTGTTGTTCTTTACTTCCTGGATGCCTCCAGAAGCTTTTTCTTGAGGGTATCCTCGATCTGGGCCAGCTCCGCTTCTGCTGCCCGGCGCTTTTCCTTGCCTTCGGTCTGGATGGCCAGGACCTCGTCCATGGTGGAGATCAGCATCTCGTTGGTATGGCGGAGGGTCTCGATATCCACAATGCCTCTCTCTGCCTCCTTGGCGGTCTCGACCGTAGCTACCTTGAGAGCGTCCGCGTTCTTCCTCAGGAGCTCATTGGTGGCGTCAGAGACCTCGCGCTGGGCCTTGGCGGCCTCTGTCGCGTGCTGGACGCCGATGGCAATGACCATCTGGTTCTTCCAGAGAGGAATGGTGTTGACGATGGTGGACTGGATCTTTTCCGCCATCACGGTGTCGGAGCTCTGGATCATGCGGATCTGGGGGCCTGTCTGCAGGGCAACGGTCCTAGTCAGCTCCAGATCGTAGAGCTTCTTCTCGAAGCGGTCGCACATGTCGGCAAAGTCCCTGGCCGCCTGGGCGTCCTCGGGCAGACCGGACCGGAGCGCCTTTTCCTGCATGGCCTTGAGCTCTGTCTCGCGGACCTGCTTGAGCTTGCGCTTGCCGGCGATGATATACATGGACAGTTCCTTGTAGTAGGCCAGGTTCTGGGCGTACATCCTGTCCAGCATGGCGATGTCCTTGAGGAGCTGGATCTGGTGCTTTTCCAGCTCGGCCGCGATGGCTTCCACGTTGGCGTCCACAGAGGCGTAGCGGGTCTTGAGGCTGGCCAGCCTGTCCTTTTCCTTGCGGAAGAGGCCCAGGAGCCCCTTCTTCTCCTCCTCGGAGGCGTCAAAGCTCTTGAGCTGGAGGATCAGTCCGGAGATCATGTCCCCGACCTCGCCCAGGTCCTTGGTCTTGACGCTCTCCAGAGCCTTTTCGGAAAAATCAGCCATCTTCTTCTGGGTGCCCACGCCGTAGCTCATGACGGCGGAGCTGTCGGTGATGTCGATCTTTTCCACAAAAGCGTCGACCATCCGCATTTCCTCTTCGGACAGGACCGCTTCTCCGGGGTCTCTGGCTTCAACGGCCTCCTCCGCTTCGGGCTCCGGGACAGCTGCTTCCGCCGCCGCGGCCGCTTCATCCTCCGCGCCGAATGTGAGCGTAGGAACTGCTACATCATCAAATCTGTCTTCCATAACTTCCTTTCTGCCGCGAAGGGGCGCGGCCCCTGAGACAGCTTCTGCTGCCGCCGTTGATCAGGACTCTTCCTCCACCAGGCCGTCCTGGGACATCATGGTCTTCATGACGGAGATGTCTGAGGAAATATCCCAGGCCATATCCTGGAAAAGCGTATCCAAAAGGGCCTCGAAGGCGTCATTGATGGTGTCGAGCGCCTCCTCGATCTCCCGTTTAGTCTTGGTAATGTTCTCGCCCGCCTCCGGCTGCTTGTCCAGCTCGATGTAGGCCATCAGGAGCTTGGTGGTGGTGGGCAGGTAGTAGCTCATCAGCCGGCGGAGCCGGGGCGCGGATTCAGGCTTCTGCCTGACCTGGTCGAAGATCTTGTCCATGATCTCCTCCAGGCGCGCGAGCTTGGCCGTCATCTCCGGATCCGGGATCTCCTCATTGCACCTGTGGATGGTCCGGCGGTAGGCCTTTCCCTCCTCCAGGATCTTCCGGACGTCCTCGGAGACGCCCTCATAGGCGGCGTCCGCGGCCCTGTCGGCAGCCTCCCGCTCAAGGCGTGCGCTTTCCGCTGCCTGAGCCTGGTGGTAGAGCTCCTCCGTCAGGATCAGGGTGGTCCTGGCCTGGTCATACCAGACCGGCGGCAGCATGCCTTCGGACTCCATCTCCTTCAGGTTCGCCAGGACCTCCTCCCGGGTCTGGCCGCATTCCCGGGCCAGGTCCGCGATGGAATAGAATTCCGCCGGTCCGATGATCCTGCCGTATTCATAGAACTGCTTGACCAGCCTGTTCTTCTTGTGGCCCTTCCATATTCCGAAGACGCCGCCGGCGGCGGCGATCCCTCCGACAATGGCGGCCGGCAGGGCCGATCCGCCGAAGACAAGGCCAGCGGCTCCGAAGAAGAGGACGATGGAGGCGCCCATGAAGACGGCGAGGCCGCCCACGATCTCCTCCGCCAGTCCGCTCTGGCGGCTGACCGCCTTCTTCATGAAGGGGTCCGCTTTTTTCTTTGCCCGTTCTCTCCGGGGCCGGCCCGCGTAGATGCCGGATCCGCTCCTGACATCTCCGTAGCCCCGGCCGGTGGGGGACCCGTTCATGGGGTCTCTGGTCCCGGCCTGCATGGAGGCGGCCTCTCTCCGAAGGCCTTCCACGGCGTCGGCAACTGTATCGGAAATGGACCGGCTCAGGTCCGAATAGTCTTCTCTTCTGACCGCGTCCAGGATCTCTCCGCCGGCATCGGTCAGATCATCAAACAAATCACCCAGATTCATCGTTGTCTCTCTCCTGTTTTTTCGGATGCGAAACAGGCTGCATGCGGGAGCATACGGCCTCATGGTCAATTGTATAGTAAACGGTAAAAAAAAACAACGCACTCGTCACATCCATTCTTGTTAATGGACATATAGAAGGCCCCGCGGGTCCTGGGGACCGAGCGGGGCCTTCACGGGGGGAGGGGTTATTTAAAAAGGGGGGTTATTAGGTCCGGAGGATCTCTTCATGTCCCCCGGAACGATTCTGAGTATACATCCTTCCTCCCGGTCTGTCTGGCCAGATCCCATCAAAGAAATGGCCATTTTCCCGCGGCCTTCCTGACCGGCGGAACAGGACTCAGAAACAAAAGAAGGCCCCGCGGATCCTGGGGACCGGGCGGAGGCCTTCACGGGGGGAGGGTTATTTAAAAAGGGGGGTTATTAGGTCCGGAGGATCTCTTCATGTCCCCCGGAACGATTCTGAGTATACATCCTTCCTCCCGGTCTGTCTGGCCAGATCCCATCAGGGGAGTGGCCATATTTCCGCAGTTTTCTTCCCGGTCCCTCCGCTTTTCTGTTCGCGGAAGAAAAGGCTGCCGGCCGGCAGCGGCGCGTTTTTGGGACCCTGGCCCTCAGAATAACAAAAGGAAGCCCCGCCGGTTCTTTCGTTCCGGGCGGGGCTTCGTAAGGGGGAGGGGTTATTTTGCAGCACCGGGTGCTGCTTAAAAAGGGGGTTATCTATGTTCTCGGGCATTGGGGGTTTCCCTTGAACAATTATGAGTATACCTGCGGGCTTTTGATTTGTCTTGCCAGATTCTATCAAAGAACTGGTCAAATTTTGCGCTCCTTCCCTTTTTCCTCCTCTTTGTCAGGAAAGCTCGCGGAAATGGAAGCGGCGCCTGCCCTCCGCGTAATCGCCCACGATGTGGCCGCGGCCCTTCAGCTTGTACTTGTAGGTCACCAGGCCGTCCAGGCCTACGGGGCCCCTGGGCGGCATCTTGCCGGTGCTGATGCCCACCTCCGCGCCGAAACCGTAGCGGAAACCGTCCGCGAACCGGGTCGAAGCGTTCCAGTAGACGCCCGCCGAATCCACCAGGTCCATGAAGGTATCGGCAGCTGCCTCGTCCTCGGTCACGATGCTGTCCGTATGGTGGGAGCCGTAGCGGTTGATGTGGGCGATGGCCTCCTCCAGGGAGTCCACCTTTTTCACGGTCATCTTGTAGTCCAGATATTCCTTATAATCCGCCTCGGAGGCAGCGGGGATATATTCCACGGGAATGGAGCCGGCCCCGGGCAGCCTTTCCATGACGGCATCCGCGATGTCCCTGTGGAGAAGGAGGGTCTCGGCGGCATTGCAGGCCGCCACGTACTGGGTCTTGGCGTCCACAATGATGGGGATGGCCTTTTCCAGGTCAGCCGCCTTGTCCACGTAGACATGGCAGATGCCGGCCGCGTGGCCCATGACCGGGATGTCGGAATGGTCCATGATGTATTTCACGAAGCTGTTGGACCCTCTGGGGATCAGGAGGTCGATGGACTCCGAGCACTGGATGATCTCGCCGATGCCGGCCCGGTCCTCAATGAGGGCCGTGAAATATTCCGGCAGGCCGGCCTTCAGGCCGGCTTCATAGATCGTGTCAAAGAGGGCCCGGTTGGTGCGCCTGGCCTCGGACCCGCCCTTAAGGATCGAGCCGTTGCCGCTCTTGACGCAGAGGCCCGAGATCTGGACCAGGGCGTCCGGCCTGGACTCGAAGATGACGCCGATGACGCCGATGGGACAGGTGACCCTGGACAGGACCAGGCCCTCGTCCAGCTCCCGTTCAAAGAGGATCCTTCCGGTGGGATCGGCCAGGCCGATCAGGCCCCGCAGCCCGTCTGTCACATCCGCCAGCTTGTGGTCTCCGAAGGTCAGCCTGCCCAGAATGGGAGCGGGCAGGTCCGCGCCTGCCTCCAGATCCGCCTGATTGGCGGCAAAGATCGCTTCCTTATTCTCCTGCAGGGCCCGGGCAATGGCTTCCAGAGCCCGGTTCCTGGTCTCTTCCGGCAGGGCTCCCAGGCGGATGCTGGCTTCCTTGACTCTGCGCGCTGTTTCCTTATAATCCATGGCTTCCTCCTCTTATTTCATCTTTATCCGGGCGGGGAAGGGCGCGAAGGCGTCCTCCACGAACTTCTTCATCTCCGGGATGGTGTCAAAGCAGGCGATGCAGACCTGGTTCCCCATGGTCCCTGCCAGGGCGGCCGGCATCCGGTTCATCATGCAGACGCTCCCCCTGTACATGGCCTCCAGGTCCTCCTGGGTATAGGTATAGTCCACACCGTCCCTGCGGCCGGCGTAGACGCAGTAGGCCCTGGGTCCCTCGTAGAGGTGCCTCTGCTCATCAAATGCCACCATATCCGCCCAGATCTGATAGATATCCACGCTCTGGCTGTAGTTGATCATATCCGGCGTAAAGCCGCCGGCAGGCCGCATGTTGACCTCCAGGCCCACCAGGTCTCCGACCCCGCCCAGGCCCTCTTTTTCCTTTGTCAGGCGGAAGAACTCCAGGTGGAAGGCCCGGCTCCGGACCTGAAAGGCCTTGAGGACCCGCTCTCCGACGTCCCTGACGTCAGCAGGCACCTCCTTGTCCACGTAATAGTAGACCGGAGCGCCCTCGTTGACCATGTCCATGATGGAGTTGTGGGTGATGTGGCTGATCGCGAACAGGACCTTGCCCTGGCTGTTCACGATGCCGTCGAAGGTCGTGACCTCTCCGGTGATATATTCCTCCATGACATAGGGGATGGCGGGATACCGGCGGAAGAAGTTCTCCATGTCCCGGGGATTTTCCAGCCGGTAGGTGGCCTCTGCCCCTACGCCCCGGTCCGGCTTGACCACCACCGGCCAGCCCACCTCTCCGGCAAAGGAAAGGCCGGCGGCCAGGTCGGTGACCATGGCCCAGCGGGCCGTGGGCACACCTGCCTTCTCATAGTACTTCTTCATGGCAGACTTGCTGCGGAAGCGGGCGATCTCGTCCGACTTGAGGCCCGTGGTGATATTGAAGTCTGTCCGGAGGGCGGCGTCCTGCTCCAGCCAGTACTCATTGTTGGATTCCACCCAGTCGATCTTGCCGTAGAGGCCCGTAAAGTGGCCCATGGCCCGGATCATCTGGTCATAGTCCTTGAGGTTATCCACGCGGTAATACTCGGTCAGGGCCTCCCTGAGCTCCGGACGGAGCCATTCATAGGGAGAATCCCCGATCCCGAGCACGTTGACGCCGTTGTTCTTCAGGCCGACGCAGAAGCGCAGATAGCTTTCGGGAAAATTGGGGGAAACAAATACAAAATTCATGCAGTCCTCCTCTTTATGCGGGGAAGGCAGCCGGCCCGCTGCGGCGGGCCCTGCCCTGATATTTTCCCAATTATACCAGATAGGCCCTATGCGGGAAATGACGAAAATCTGATCAGAAAGGCGCTGAAGCATAAAACAGAAGGCCGGAAAACGCTCTGTCCCCCGCCCGGAGGGCCCGGACAGGGGACAGAAAGCATGCGGCCCGGTCCCTTCCCTCTTTTCCGGGCCTCAGCCCAGGAGGGTATAGTTCAGGACGGTCAGGACAGCGGAGATCAGGAGGAGCCCTGAAAAGATCAGGGCCTGCTTGAGCCTGTGCTCGGTCAGAAGACCGACGAATTCCCGGACGGCGGCATTGGGCCAGAAATACCAGCGGGTTCTGGCTCCCATTCCCACGGCCCGCATCTTGACCCGCCTGGCGCAGAGGCCGGACCGGAAGACATGGTAGTTGGTGGTGGAAAAGGCCACCTTTCCCTCCGGGTCCGCGGCCCATATCTTTTCTTTGGAGAACTTCATGTTCTCAAAGGTATCGGCGGACTGGTCCTCCTCGATGATCCTCTCCTCCGGAATGCCCTGGTCCAGAAGGTATTGCTTCATGCAGGCGCTCTCCGAAATGACCTCATCCGGCCCCTGGCCGCCCGACGTCACAAAGACCAGGTCCTGACCGGTCTCTTCCAGCTGCCGGCGCCGGAAGTCCAGGGCCAGGTCCAGCCGTCCCTTCAGGAGGGGGGTAGGGGTCCCGTCCCTGCGGATCCCGCAGCCCAGGACGATGACAAAGTCCTTGTCCCGGTCCGGCTCATAGCGGGAGACCAGGATGCCGGCCGCGATGATGCCCACCAGCATGGACTCAAAATAGAGGTAGACGGCCTCTCCCGTATGGATGAACAGGTCATGGATCATGACCTCCGTCCGGCTTCCGGAGTAGTACATGTCCGCGAAATAGAAGAAGAGGGCCCCTCCCACCAGGAGGAAGGAAAGGATGATCCCCAGGATATTGACGAACCGCCTCCCCTCATGCCGAATCAGGGAAATGTTGGACACGCACAGGGCGATGGAAAAGAGCAGGATGAAGGGGAAGGTCACGAACAGATAGGTGGAGACCGCTCCGTTCAGGACATGGAAGATCTCATGGACCCGGTAGACCTCCGGCTCCCGCAGGATCTTTCCCGTCAGGTAGACCTGGGTGATCAGGACCGAGGAAATGAAAACGGCAAAGCCCAGATAGTAGATGGTGTTGTAGGAATAGGGATTGTACTGGATCTGCATGACCCAGGCGCGCAGAAGGAGCGCGATCACGGCCAGATAGTAAAGGGCCGCGAGCGCGCTCAGCAGGGCCGCCGGGGCTCCTGCCCGGACTAAGACGGCGGCCAGGGCCGCCGCCCCCAGGGTCAGGACCAGAATGTTGTAAAGCTTTGGCTTTTTGCTGCGCGTGTCGAACCGAAGCATCGTTCAGGCCTCCTTTTCGTCCGGCCGCTCAGAAAAGCAGGGTATCCGTTCTGGAAAGAAGGTCCAGAAGCTCGCCCTTCCAGAGCTCGATCTCGGCCCGGCTTTCCGGAGACTCCATGCCCTTTCTCCGGATGGACCGGCGGATCAGGCGGGTGTAGCCCACGATCCTGGCCTTGTTCTCCACCTCCCGGATCCTCTCCTCGTCATCGGTCTCCAGATAGGCGGCCAGGACCTTGTGCCAGAACTTCCTGGAGGTCTCCAGGTCGAATCCCTGGAAGGAAAGGATGGCGGAATTGTCATATTCGGAGAAGCCGATATAGGCATTGTACATGGAGCCCAGCTCAAAGATGGGATGGCCCACCGCCAGGGTGTCCATGTCGATGAGGAGGACCTCATCCCCCTGGAGCTCCAGGTTCTTGGTATGATAGTCCCCGTGGATCATGTGATCATCCTGGGGAACGGCTTCAAAGAGGGCCAGCAGATGGCTCCCGGTCTCTTCCGGCAGGTGGTCCTTCATGAACCGGGCCCAGCCCAGGGCCGTCTCCCGCATGTCGGGAAGCTTTCCCCTGGGCACCAGGGTCCCGTGGATCCGCTTGAGCATCCGGACATATTCCTCGACGCACCAGTCCATCTTGTCGGGCTCCGTGGTCAGGATCCGGGAGAAGGACCGGGCGTTCAGGAGCTCAAAGACAGACCCGTAGCTGTCGCCGACCCGGACCACGTCATAGGAAATGGCCGTGGGAATATCCAGAAGGAGGGCGATCTGGGCCACCTCCCGCTCATGCTGGATATCCTCCAGGGCATCGGCGTTGTTATAGACCTTGACGACATTGTCCTGGTCGATCCGGTAGATGGTGCCGTTGGCGCCGCGGCCGATCTCTTCGCAGCCGGTCACGTCCACGACCCGGTAGGCCCGCTTTACGGTCATCATCTGGGTAAAGCCCGTCATATCCAGGATCTCATAGACATCCGGCCTGACATTGAGGATCCGGATGTCCGGATTCTCCTTGCGCAGGTGGAGGAGGACCCGGAGGCCCGCGCTGGAAATGTATTCCAGGCCTTCCGCGTCCACAATGACCGGCACATTTCTTTTGCCGCCCGCCAGGGCCATGATCTCCGCTTCCACCTTCTGGGCATTGCCGGAATCGATCCTGCCCGCCAGAGCGATCTTTGTCTGATTTTCGTCTGCGCTTCCTGTTACCTTATACATCTTGTCCCTCTTTCTCTATTTTGTCCTTGTCCCCGGTCCCGGGGTTTTTCTCCGCTTCTTCTCTGATCAGGGCGGCAGTCTCTTCCATGACCTTTGCCGTCAGCCCCCAGATGGTATGGGGCTCGTAGTCATAGAAGCTGACTTCCCGGCTCTTTTTCAGCCACCGGTAGTTCCGGCCGCCCGAGATCCTTTCGTAGGGAAAGTCCTCTTCCGGCTCCTCCCGCAGGTCTACCCGGTAGGTCCTGGGCCTGTGCGTCAGGAAATAGGCCAGAGGCAGGGTAAAGACCTCCGCCACCTCCGCCCGGGAAAAGGTCCCTTCATAGTCCCGGAGCCTTACCAGATAGGGATGGAGGGCCCTCTGCCGGTCCGCGATGTAAATGTCGGCCGGTCCCGCGACCAGGATCTGGTCGTCCCGGATCAGGAGCTCTTCCCTGAGCTCCCGCCGGAGGGCTTCCTCCAGGTCCTCGCCTTCCTCGGCCCGTCCGCCCGGCAGGCAGACATCCCCGGGCTGGGAAACGGCGCCGCGCACCTCGAAGAGGACATGGTCTTCTCCTCCCTTTTCCAGAAGGGGGACCGCCAGAACGTAATGGCCGCAGTCCCTGAGGTTGGCGATCCCGGCCCTGCGGCCCCTGAATATCTCTTCTGTCCGCATGCGCCTTCCTTTCTCCGCGCTGCCTGTCCCTGCAATGATTTATTATAGCATTGATCTCTTTTTTTTTGACATCCTTCCGGGCCTCTTTTCCGCGAATGGTCCTGCCCGGGCGGGAAGCCTCTTTTGACCGGTACCGCGGCGGTCTATAATGATCCTCAAAGATACCTGCAGGCTTTCATGATTCTCTTATTGTTTCCGGAAGGAGGACTGTTATGGCAGCTCGGTTCCATCATGCGGCCCTGTTCATGGTCTCCCTGGCCCTGCTCTGCCTGGCCGCCGCTTTTACGGGCCCTGTCATCGCCCGGGCGGACACGCCCCTGGAGATCTCCGCCCGGCCGGAGGACCCCGCCTCCCGGCAGGGACATCTCAGGGATGACGCAGACCGGTCCCTCTCCCCTTCCCCGGGCCTTACGCCCTGCCGGAAAGACCCCGCGTCCTCTGACCGGGAGGAGGCTCTTTCCCAAGCCCCTGCCCCTGAAGAGCGCTCCGGCCCCCCCGCCGGGGTCATTGCCTTCTTTGTCTGCTTTGCCCTTCTGGCCGCCGCAGCCATCCTCCTTACCAGACTGCGCTGAGCGGGCAGGCAGCTCTGACGCCGCTTTCCCCTGTATGGACAATTTTTCCGCCTTTTCTCCATCCCCGGCGCTTTATAATTTTTTTATCTGCTGTTCGAACATATATTCTGCCCCTGTGCTATAATGTCTCCAGAACATATTTTCGGATTTTCGGGGAGGAGGCGCCATGGACAGGGTCTATATCTGCATCGACTTAAAATCCTACTACGCCTCCGTGGAATGCGTGGCCCGGGGCCTGGACCCCCTGAAGGCCAACCTCCTGGTGGCGGACGCCTCCCGGTCCGACCAGACCATCTGCCTGGCCGTCTCCCCGGCCCTCAAGGCCATCGGGGTCCCGGGCCGGCCCCGGCTCTTTGAAGCCAAGCAGGCCATCCGGACCTATGAGGCCCTCCACCATACCCGGGTCCTCTACATCACGGCCGTTCCCCGCATGGCGGAGTACGAGCGGATCTCGGCCCTGATCTATTCCATCTACCTGAAATACGTGGCCCCGGAGGACGTCCATGTCTATTCCATCGACGAATGCTTCATCGACTGCACCCCCTATCTCCACCTCTACGCGGAGGAGGCCCGTCGGTCCGGGGTCCACCCCGCCCGCGCCCTGGCCATGACCATGATCCGGGATGTCCTCAGGACCACCGGCATCACCGCCACCGTCGGCATAGGGACCAACCTCTACCTGGCCAAGGTGGCCATGGACATCGTGGCCAAGAAGGCGCCCGCGGACCGGGACGGGGTCCGGATCGCCGAGCTCAATGAGGACTCCTACAAGTTCCTCCTCTGGGACCATACGCCCCTGACCGACTTCTGGCAGATCGGGCCCGGCAAGGCCCGGCGCCTCATGCGGGCCCACCTCTATACCATGGGCGATGTGGCGGAAAGGTCCCAGTGGGATGAGGAATTCTTCTATAAGACCTTCGGCATCGACGGAGAGATCCTGATCGACCACGCCTGGGGCGTCGAGCCCGTGACCATGCAGGACATCAAGTCCTACCGGGCCTCCTCCCACTCCCTCTCCAACGGCCAGGTCCTGGCCCGGCCCTACCCCTACGGGGAGGCCCGTCTGGTCTTTAAGGAGATGATCGACTCCCTCTGCGCGGACATGATCCGGAAGAACCTGACCGCCCCCGTCTTTACCTGGTGGGTCTCCTATGACTACAAGAGCCTGGAGGTCTGTCCGGACTATGAGGGGCCTCTGGCCATCGACTTCTATGGCCGGATCCATCCCCGGCACTCCCTGGGCACGGTCCGGATGCGGACCGCCACCAATTCCGTCTCTGCCATCATGGAGGCCATGACCCTCTCCTTTGACCGGAAGACCGACCACCGCCTCCTCTACCGGCGCCTGGGCGTCTGCGCGGACAGGACCGCCCCCGATGAGGGCATCTATCAGCTGGATCTCTTTACGGACTACGAGGCCCTGGCCCGGGAAAGAAGGCTCCAGCGGGCCCTGCTCCTGATCCGGCAGCGGTTCGGAGCGGGCGCGGTCTTCCGGGGCATGGACCTGATGGCGGGCGCCACGACACTGGAAAGAAATCAGCAGATCGGCGGGCACAGGGCCTGAAGGGCCGCCCGCCTTTTGTCCCCGCAGGAGGTGGGAGCCATGTCCGGGATCGGCGATATCCCCATGCCGCCCGGCTTCCGCTATAAAAAGGTCTATGCCCGGGGCCGGCCCCGGCACGCGAAAACGGACGCCTTCCGGATCCGGCATCCCAGGATGACCCTCCGGCGGCGGGCCAAGCTTTTCGCGCCTTTTGACGCCCTCCGGGGCTTTAGCGGAGCCGTCGCGGCCAAGAACGTACAATATGAGAGAAAAAGAGTCCTGAACGAGGAGGACTTGGCAGAGCTGGACCGGCGGATGCGTATCCTCCTGGCCCTGACGGGGACCGGCCCCCTGGCCAGGCAGAACCGGGTCCGCGTCTCCATCACCTGGTATGTCCCCTGTCAGGACCCCGACCATGAGGCCTTCGGGGTCCTGGGCTCCTGTCAGACCCTGACCGGGATCTGCCTGGGCCGGGACCCCCTCCTGCCCCGGATCCTCCGGGTCGGGGAGGCCCGGATCCCCTTCGATGACATTTATGGGATCGAGGCCGAAGGCGGCCTCTTTGAGGAGGGCGGGCCGGACCCGGAGGAGGGGCTCTGAAGCAGGTCCGGGACGCGGTCTTTGCCATTTTTAATCGAATGATAAATGTTAGAAAATCTTTATACTTTCCAAAGAAAAGAAGATTTATTATTAAGGGTAGGGAGCCTTTGGGGATCTCCCCGCACGACAACCGCGCAGATGCATAAGGAGGGTAATCTATGGCAGTCAATCGTTTTGTACTTAACGGCATTTCATATCACGGCCACGGGGCGATCCAGGAGATTCCCGGCCTCATCAAGGCAAGGGGCTACAAGAAGGCGTTCGTCGCCTCCGACCCCGATCTTGTCAAATTCGGCGTGACCAAGAAGGTCACCGACCTGCTGGAGCAGAATGACATTCCCTACACCCTGTATTCCGACATCAAGCCCAATCCCACCATCGAGAACATCCAGAACGGCGTAGCCGCCTACAAGGCATCCGGCGCTGACATGATGATCACCATCGGCGGCGGCTCCTCCATGGATACCGGCAAGGGCATCGGCATCATCATCAACAACCCTGAATTCGCGGACGTCCGGTCCCTGGAGGGCGTAGCCCCCACCACCAGGAGGACCGTCTTCACCATCGCTGTCCCCACCACCGGCGGCACCGGCGCTGAGTCCACCATCAACTACGTCGTCACCGATGTGGAAAAGAAGAGAAAATTCGTCTGCGTAGACCCTAACGACATCCCCGACATCGCTGTCGTCGATCCCGACATGATGTCCTCCATGCCCAGAGGCCTGACCGCCTCCACCGGTATGGACGCCCTGACCCACGCCATTGAAGGCTACACCACAGCCGCTGCCTGGGAGCTGTCGGACGTCCTGAACCTGGAAGCCATCAAGCTCATCGGCGCCAACCTCCGCAAGGCCGTCGAGAACGATCCCGACGGACGCGAGGGCATGGCCCTGGCCCAGTATGTCACCGCCATGGCCTATTCCAACGTAGGTCTGGGCATTGCCCACTCCATGGCCCACACCCTGGGCGCTGTCTATGACACGCCTCACGGCGTTGCCTGCGCCATGATGCTCCCCATCGTCATGGAATTCAACGCTCCCAACACCGGCGAGAAGTTCAAGGCCATCGCGGAAGCTCTGGGCGTTGACACCGCCGGCATGGACCAGGCCGCTTATCGGAAGGCCGCCATCGACGCGGTCCGCCAGCTGTCCGTGGATGTCGGCATCCCCACCAGGCTGGAGAAGCTGAAAGAAGAAGATCTTCCTTTCCTGTGCGAGTCCGCCGCCGCCGACGCCTGCGCGCCCGGCAACCCCAGGCCCGCTTCTCTGGAAGACTTCGAAGCCATGTTCCGCAAGCTGATGTAAGAATGGTCCCATATGCCGCCGTCCCGGCGGCGTGACGAAGCAAGGGCAGCGCCCCGGAGATCCTTCTCCGGGGCGCTTTTCCGGGCTCCCCCTTGCTTCTGATCGGTTTTTCCCTGCCGGAAAACGGATTATCAGTTGGAATCCTCTCCGCGAACCATTAAGATGGTAGGTAAAGACCGCGATGACGAGTTCCGGACCGCCGGAGGAAGACTCCCTATGCGCAAAGAAAATATCAGAAACAGCCTGCTCCTGCAGGTGGCTCTTCTCTTTCTTGTCGCCACCCTGGCGATCGGAGCCCTGACCCATATATCCCAGCGCCGGATCTCCGCCGGCACCGTCACCCGCGGGGTCGAAGGACTGGCGGAGGAGGTGGCGGGCGAAGTCTCCCTCTCCGTCCGGGAATACCCGGCCTGGCAATGGCTCCTCAGCTACTGGTACGAGCATCCGGAAGAGCTGGACATCGACTACGATGAGGAATACCTCCCCGGCACCAGGACCGAAGAAAAATGCCGGACACTTGCGGACAAATATCCCGGCATCCAGCTCCGCTACCTGGACGCGGAGACTCTGGAAGGCCTTCCGGAGGAAGACCAGAAGCTCTGCGCCGAGATCATCTACTCCTGGCTGATCACCCGGATCAACCAGATCAAGCGGTCCCATCAGATCGATTTCCTCTTCTGCGTCCTGACAGAGCCCCCCTATGACCGCCAGTTCTTCCTCTTCAGCGGAGCCGATCCCGGCGCCGTCCGGGGGACCAACTATGAGGAGGTCTATATCCTGGGCACCACGGTCCAGGTGGAGGAAAGCCAGCGGGAGGCCATGGAAAACGCCGTGGCAAAGCGCAGCCATCTGGCGGACGCGGGCAGCTACGTGGACTTCTATTCCTATCTGGATTCCGTGGACGGCCATGATATCCTGATCGGCATCACCTACAGCCTCCAGGGCCTCCAGACCAATATCCGGACCCAGACCCGGCAGGGGACCATCGTCGCCGTCAGCTTCCTCCTGGTCCTCTCCTCCCTGTCCCTGATCCTGATCCTGGCCTATGTCATCCGGCCCCTGCGGAAGGTCCAGCAGAACATCCGCCTCTTCAAGGACTCCAAGGACAGCGAGGCCGTTACCCGGAACCTGGCCAGGGTCCGGCCCCATAACGAGATCGGCGAGCTCTCCAGGAACGTTTCCGACCTGGCCCAGGAGCTCGATGACCACGTCCGCCGGATCGCCGACATCACCGCCGAGCGGCAGCGGGTCAGCACGGAGCTGGATATGGCCTACCATATCCAGGAAGGCATGCTCCCCAGCATCTTTCCCGCCTTTCCCGACCGGAATGAATTCGACATCTACGCAGCCAATGACCCGGCCCGGGAGGTAGGCGGCGACTTCTATGACTATTTCCTGATCGACGATGACCATCTCTGCATCGAGATCGCCGATGTTTCCGGCAAGGGAGTCCCGGCCGCCCTCTTCATGATGGCCTCCAAGATCATCCTGGCCAACAACGCCATACAGGGCAAGGACCCGGCCCAGATCCTGGCCGATACCAACAACGCCCTCTGCGCCAACAACCCGGAGGAAATGTTCGTTACGGTCTGGCTGGGCATCCTGGAGATCTCCACCGGAAAGCTGACCGCCGCCAACGCCGGCCATGAATACCCGGCCATCAAGCGGGCGGGAGAAGGCTTTGAGCTGGTCAGGGACAGGCACGGCATTGTCCTGGGCGCCTTCGAGGGGGCCCGCTTTACCAGCTACGAGCTCCAGCTGGAACCCGGGACCGAACTTTTCCTCTATACCGACGGAGTCCCGGAGGCCTCAGACAAGGAGGGAAAAATGTTCGGCATCCAGAGCATGCTGGCGGCCCTGAACGCGGAGCCCTGCGCTTCTCCCGAGACCCTCCTGGAAAATGTCCGTTCCACAGTGGACGGCTTCTCCCACTCCGCGGAGCAGTTCGATGACCTGACCATGCTGTGCCTGGAGTACCTGGGCCCTGATCCGACCCTTCTGTGATCCCGGCCCGGCGAAGGCTTTCCAGCCCCGGCGTCCGGTCTTCCATACAGAAAAGCAGAAAACGGCCGCATGCCCTCTTTCCGGTCCGGAAGCCGGGCATGCGGCCGATTCTTCTGTTCAGATTTTCCATGCGCCTGTTCCCTGCGCGCGTTCCCCGCGCGGGGGCATCAGGCCTTTCTCTCGATCCCCATGACTACGTAGCCGGCCTTAAGGACGGCTTCCTGCAGGGCCCTTTCGTCCGGTTCCGTCTTGGTCCGGACCAGGGCCTTTTTTTCGTCAAAAGAGACGGAGGCCCAGACGCCGTCCAGGCTGTTCAGGGCGTTGGCCGTCCTCCTGGCGCAGTTGTCGCAGGTCATCCCCCCGATCTCCATGACCAGGCTGAAGGGGTAGTGGGCCTTGTTGGTGTCTGCCGCCCGGCAGAGGGCCACGTCCTCATGCTCGCCGCAGCAGCCGCCCCCCTTCCGGAATCTCCGGACAGCGGCAAAGGCGGCAGCGGCGGTCACAAGGATCAGGACCAGGATAAGCAGCATATTCATGGCCGCCTCCTCTTCTCCCCTCCGGGCAGGGAGGCCCTGCCGCAGCCGGCACAGCCGGCACAGCCGCTGCCGCAGCAGCCGGAGCATCCCCGGCCGCTTTTATGGTTCAGAAGGATCCGGCGGACTGCCAGGACCACGGATAAGGCGATCACCAGCAGCAGGATCCAGTCGATCAGGTTCATGTCTGTCTCCTTATAAAAACGATCGAAAGCTTACGCAAAGCCCAGGAGGATCCCCCCTGTATGGAGGATAAAGGCCGCCAGCCAGGCCACCAGGCACTGCCATATGACGACGTTGACCGCCCAGCGGCTTCCCATCTCTCTCCGGATGGAAGCCACCGCTGCCACGCAGGGCGAGTAGAGGAGGGAGAAGACCAGAAGGCATCCCGCCGTCAGGGGGGTCAGGGCCGTTCCGACTCCGCCCCCGAAAAGGACCTCCAGGACCGAGACCACGCTCTCCTTGGCCATAAAGCCGGAGATCAGGGAGGTGCAGATCCTCCAGTCTCCCAGGCCGATGGGCTTAAAGAAGGGGACCAGGCCCCCGGATACAGCGGCCAGGATGGACTCCTGGGCGTCCGCCGCCAGGTTGAGGCGGAAGTCAAAGCTCTGCAGGAACCAGACCGCGATGGTGGCGATCAGGATGACGGAGAAAGCCTTCTGGAGGAAGTCCTTGGCCTTTTCCCACATGAGCTGGAGGACGCTCCGGGGACTGGGCAGCCGGTAGTTGGGCAGCTCCATGACGAAGGGGACCGCCTCACCGGTAAAGAGGGTCTTCTTATAGAGAAGGGCTGCCAGGATGCCCAGCAGGATGCCCAGGAAGTAGAGGCCCGTGATCACCATCCAGCCCTTCTCCGGGAAGAAAGCCGCCACAAAGAAGGAATAAATGGGGAGCTTGGCCGTACAGCTCATGAAGGGGGTCAGCAGGATCGTCATCTTTCTGTCCCTGTCACTGGGCAGGGTCCTGGTGGACATGACTGCCGGGACCGTGCAGCCAAAGCCGATCAGCAGGGGCACGATGGACCTGCCGGAAAGACCGATCCTCCGGAGGAGCTTGTCCATGAAGAAGGCCACCCGGGCGATGTAGCCGCTGTCCTCTAACAGGGACAGGAAAAAGAACATGGTCACGATGATGGGCAGGAAGCTGAGGACGCTCCCCACGCCTTCAAAGATGCCGTCGATGATCAGGCCGTGGATGGCTTCGTTGACGCCGGCCCCGGTCAGGGCCGCGTCCACCAGGCCGGTCAGGGCTTCGATCCCGCTGGCCAGAAGGTCCTGAAGGAAAGCGCCGATGACATTGAAGGTCAGGTAGAAGACCAGCGCCATGACGCCGATAAAGACCGGGATGGCCGTAAAGCGGCCCGTCAGGACCTGGTCGATCTTCTGGCTGCGCAGGTGCTCCCGGCTTTCATGGGGCTTGACCACGCAGGCGGCGCAGACCTTCTCGATAAAGGAAAAGCGCATGTCGGCAATGGCGGCGCTCCGGTCCAGGCCCCGCTCCTCTTCCATCTGCCGGGTGATATGCTCCAGGGTCTCCCGTTCATTCTGGCCCAGCATCAGCTGGCGGATGATCAGCTCGTCTCCTTCAATGGCCTTGCTGGCGGCAAAGCGGAGAGGAAGGCCGGAAGCGCGGGCGTGGTCTTCGATCAGATGCATGACCGCGTGGAGGCAGCGGTGGACCGCCCCGCCGTGGTCCTGTTCGTCACAGAAGTCCTGGCGGCCGGGCCGCTCCTGGTAATGAGCGATGTGGAGGGCGTGGCGGACCAGCTCATCGATGCCGTCTCCCCTGGCCGCGGAAATGGGGACCACCGGGACCCCCAGCATGGACTCCATCCGGTTGATGTCCACGGTGCCGCCGTTGCCGCTGAGCTCATCCATCATGTTCAGGGCCACCACCATGGGCATGTTCATCTCCAGCAGCTGCATGGTCAGGTAAAGGTTGCGCTCGACATTGGTGGCGTCCACGATGTTGATGATGGCCCTGGGCTTGTCCACCAGGACAAAGTTCCGGCTCACCAGCTCCTCACTGGAATAGGGAGACATGGAATAGATGCCGGGCAGGTCTGTGATGGAGGTGTTCCTGTGGCCCCGGATCATGCCGTCCTTGCGGTCCACGGTGACGCCGGGGAAGTTGCCGACATGCTGGTTGGCGCCGGTCAGCTGGTTGAACAAAGTCGTCTTGCCGCTGTTCTGGTTGCCCACCAGGGCAAAGGTCAGGACCGTATCCTCCGGAAGGGGATCTCCGTCTCCCTTGGCATGGTACTTGCCCTCTTCGCCCAGGCCCGGATGGGCGATTTCGCGGCGGATCCGCTCTTCTTCCTTCTTTTCAGCCTCTTCCGATACTTCCGTGACCGTGATCTGCGCGGCATCGTCAAGCCGGAGGGTCAGCTCATAGCCGTGGATCCGAAGCTCCATGGGATCTCCCAGTGGCGCCAGCTTGACAAGGGTGACGACAGCGCCGGGGATGACGCCCATATCCAGGAAATGCTGGCGGAGGGCTCCTTCTCCGCCTACAGTCTCGATCCGGGCGCTCTGCCCGATCTGAAGGTCTTTGATGGTCATGCTCTGATGTCTCTCTTTCTGCCGGCGCCTGAGGCGCAGGCAATTTTGTCATAACTAACTCATGGCAGGACTCATTATAGCACCATCTTTCAGTAAAAGGTAGGGAAAAGTTAAATAAAACAAACTTTTTTAAAAGATTTTTTTCATGACTTTTTCAGAGGCTTTCCCGCTTCCGGTCCGGAAAAAGAACGGAGCCCGCCGGCAGGGCCGGCGCGGCTCCGATTTCTGTTTCTTTCCTCTTCCGCCTTCTACAGCCAGGTCTTCCAGACCTCGGGCTGATATCCGACGGCCGCCTGTTTTCCGTTCCGGACGATGGGCTGGCGAAGCAGGACCTGGTTGTCCAGAACCTTCTGCTCCCTGTCCTCCGGGACCAGGTGCATGACCAGGGCCAGGAGGTCCCTGTCCCGGCAGGCAGGATCGATCAGGGCATCCAGACCGCCCGCCGCCTGCATGACGGACCTCAGCTCCCCCCTGCTCAGTCCCTTTTCCTTCAGGTCCACGAACTGGAAGCGGATCCCCCGTTCCTTAAAGAACCTCTCCGCCTTGCGGGTATCCGGGTTCTTTTTTGTTCCGAATATCTGTATGTTCATGCATTCTCTCCTTACTTTCCGGCCGCCTTCTCCATCTTTTCCAGAAGGGCGTCCTTGCTGCGGACGTTCCTGGCCGCCGGATGGTCCGAGTCCTCCCCGACTCCCTCGGGCAGAAGGAGCCGGCTTTCGGCCGCCATGTCCCGGGCCAGGTCCAGGAGCTGGCCGGAAATGTCTCCCTGGCTGTCCATACCGATGGACAGGATCTGGGCCGCGAAGCCCAGGGTCCCGGCGGTATACCATTTCCCGTCGAAGGTATTGGCATCCTTTTCCTTGTCCGTCACGGGGCTGTTGATCCGGTTAGTCAGATAGACCATCACCAGGTCCCGGTCCGGGTCGATCATGACCAGAGTCCCCGTCCAGCCCTGGTGGCCGAAGGTGCCGGAGCCGGCCTGGGTCCCGAAATACCAGACCCTCTGGCCGTCTCCCTGCCTCCACCAGCCAAGGCCCCAGCTGGCCGCGTCTTCCTTCTTGGGGGCCGTGAAGAGGTCCAGGACGTTCCTGGAAAAGAAGCGGTGCCGGCCATAGCCGCCCCAGAGCATGACGCTGGCCAGCCTGGCCAGGTCTGACGCGTTGGAAAAGAGGCCCGCGTGGCCGGAGACGCCGGCCATGCTGTACCAGGCCTTTTCATCATGGACCTGGCCCTGGAGGGTACAGGTCCTGTAGCCTTCAAAATCCAGGAGATGGTCCCTGGTATTGCCGTTCAGCTCCGTGGCCGCGCAGTCCTCGGGCGAAAAGCCGTGGTCCAGGGGATTATAGGTGATATGGGTCAGGCCCAGAGGCTGGCAGAAGGTCTCCTTCAGA
This sequence comes from uncultured Lachnospiraceae bacterium, assembly GCA_946626215.1. Lineage (GTDB taxonomy): Bacteria > Bacillota > Clostridia > Lachnospirales > Lachnospiraceae > CAG-791. Next base: position 4,880 of record CAMOUD010000016.1, on the reverse strand, counting down.
CAGGTGTCCAGGTCCTTTCCGGTGATCTTTTCCACCACCAGGCCCAGGATCATATAATCCAGGTCCGAGTAGAGGGTCTTTGTGCCGGGCGCGTATTCCAGAGGGGTCTTATTGATCATGGCAATGGTGGCCTTCCTGGTCTCCGCATCCGCCCCGCTGCCGGCGAAAAGGGGATTGACGGGATAGGTCTCCCCCTCCGCCAGGTCCTCCTTATAGAACCTTGGCGCGCAGTATTTGGGGTCGGCCGGGAAGCCGCCCTGGTGGCGGAGCAGGTCCCGGATGGTCAGGGAGGCCTTCCAGCCCTTGACCGTCTCCAGGTCCGGCTTTTCCTCCGGCCCCGCTTCTTCCTTTCCCTCCTCCTCCGGCAGGAGGAGGGTCTCCGACACGAATTCCTCTCCCAGGAAGTCCGTGATCTTCGCGTCCAGGTCCGCCTCCCCGTCCGTCACCAGCTTCTGGAGGGCGTAGTTGACCGAGAACATCTTGGTGACGGAAGCAAGGTCATAGAGGGTCTCCGTGGTCACAGGAGCGCTCTCCCTATTGGGCGTCCCGTCCGGATGATACGAGTTGGTCCTTCCCCAGGCGTTTTCATAGATCAGGCGCCCGTGCCGGACCAGGGCCAGCTGGGCGCTGGGAAAGCCGTTGTCCACATCTGACTGGATCAGTTCGGAGATCATGGCCAGGGCCCTGGGATCGACCCCTTCCTCCTCCGGACTTCCTTCCAGGACCTCCGGATAGGGGATCATGACCTCCACCGCTCCGGCAAGGCCCTGCGGCTGGATGCCGGAGACCTGGATCGTGTTGGTCCCGTTGACGGTCAGTCCGGAAATATCCAGGATGGACAGGGCCCCCGGCTGAAGGGGGCCTGTATCCGCCTTTGTCCCGTTGACGTAGAGAGAAAATCCCTCCACCTCCTCCCGGGTCCGGATATAGAGGGCTCCCTGTCCGTGACAGGCTGCAAAGCTGTACATGCTGTTCATGGCCAGGGTATCGTCCGTGTAGCCCTTCCAGTCGGGAAAGGTCACCCGGGCCTGAAAGGAGCTCCCTTCCAGGGCTCCTTCCTCCTCCGCCGTCAGCGCGGTCAGGACAGGGCCTTTTGCCTTTGCCCCTCCGGCCCCGCAGCCGGGCAGGGCCAGGATCAGGGACGCGGTCAGCGCCAGCGCGGTCAGTCTTCGAATTCCTTTTCCCATCGCTTCCCCTCTTTCCGTTCTCAGGATCTGTCCTCCGGATTTCCGGCCGATCCTTCCGCCTTTCTCTCCCTCCCATCATAGCATAAGACGGAACCCCCGCGGCCGGCAAATCCGGCCGCGGGGGTTCCTATGCGAAAAGCTGAAGGGGTGGTCCCCGGCAGAGAAAGGAGGGCTGCCGGGAGTCCTTCATTCGAAGCGGGTGGATTCGCGCCACCGGTCTTCCGCTGATCCGGCGGATGTTCTGACTGGCTGAACTACGCTTCGGTCCCCGGTTTTTTATAGGCGCCGCCCGCGGAGTCTCCTCCGCGCGGGCGGCCCGGCATTCATACCCTGTCTGTGAGGGCCCATGAATGGATCTGTCCTGGTCTCCTGCCCTTCCGGTCTCCCGGAAGAACATTTCTTTATCTTTCTGTACTCAGTATACAGGCCCTTCCCCGGCCGCCTCCGGCCCCCCGGAAATCCCGCGCTTCTCCGAAAAAAGATCCCGGCATCACCTTGCCGGGACCTTCAGGCTCCGAAGGAGCTCCTTTTTCTCATCGGAGATCCGGCGGCTCTCAACGGCCTTCTGTATGGTCTTGTTGTGGATCCAGGGATCCAGTCTCTTTTCCTCCAGATAGGGGAGGGCGGCCTCCTCCTGTTTGGCCAGGGCCGTGGCGAAGTACCAGGCGATCATCATGTTGATGTAGTATTCCTCCCGGTGGATGCCGGCCGCCAGGGCCAGGCCCTCCGGGTCAAAGTCCTGGTCCAGGTAATGCTGCATGAGCATGCCCAGGGCAAAGCGGACCGTGTAGGGGTGGTCTGCCGTCAGCCAGGTCCGGATCCTTACGGCCAGGGCCTTCTTATTCTTTTTAAAGACTCCCGGCGACATCTGGTCGCAGGTGGCCCAGTTGTCCACAAAGGGGAGGAATGCTTCGACCTCCCCAAGGCAGGTCTCAAAGTCCCGGATCCCGGAAAGGGCAAAGGCATGGACCTGGTTCTCGTCAAAGTACCGGTGGGGCAGGTCCCGGAGAAAGTCCTCCGCGTCCTCCCGTTTCATCAGGTCTTTGGCGATTCTCCTGGCGTCCGGGGTCCGGACCCCGATCATGGACGCCGGATCGATCCCCGGAATGAGCTTTGCCTGAAACTCCCTGTAGGGAATATCCTGACATTCAAAAAGCGCTGCCCGGACCGCCTGAACGGCCCTTCCTGTCTCTTCCATGGCTCTCCCCCTTCCGGGGCCTCCTTCCCGGGCCCCTGCCTTATTATAGCAGAGTCCCGCGGGCTTTTCAGTCCTTACGGCAGTAAGCCCGGATGGCGGCGGCCGCGAAGGCCCCGGCCCCCGGACCGCCGGCGGCGTCGATGTTCTTCGTGAACTCCCCGCCGCTGCCGTAGGCCTCTCCCAGGCTCGCCAGGATCTCATCCGTGCAGGTATACATACGGGCGCTGATATAGTCCTGGAGCTTTCTGACCTGGGCCAGGGCCCGGGGGCTGTCCGGCGCCTGATCCTTCATCTCTCCGAATTCCCGGAAGATCTCCATGATCTCGCCGGCTATGCTCCGGGTATCCTCCCCGGTCCAGTTCCGGGACCTCTGCTCGTATTCCCGATAGGCCTCCGTCTCTCCCCACTGGGCCTTTGCCCTGCGGGCGTAGTCATCCATTTTTTCCGTATCAAATGCTTTAAAGTCCAATTTCCTTCCTCCTGTTTCCTTTAATTCCTCCGCCAGCCGGATCAGCCCGTTCAGCCGGTCCCTCCTGAGGGTCAGAAGCTCGATCTGCTGGGCCAGGGCCTTTTCCCTGTCAAAGTCCGGCCGGCTGATGATGGCCCGGATCTCCCTGAGAGGGAACTCCAGCTCCCGGAAGAGCAGGATCTGCTGGAGCCTTTCCAGGGCCGCCTCATCATAGAGCCGGTAGCCGGCCTCCGTATGGGCGGCCGGCGGCAGCAGGCCGATCCTGTCATAATACTGCAGGGTCCGTATACTGACTCCGGTCCTTTTACTGACCTCATGCACGGTCATTCCTTTTCCTTCCATCGGCCGCCTCCTCCTCTTAGTCCCTACTGTAAACTATGACGCATCGTAAGGGTCAACAGATTTTTTGTGTCCTGCCGGCTTTTGGGAAATCATTTTTCCGAAGAGGGGACCTGACGGCTCCGCTTGTGCTACTATGAAAAAAAGCAGCCCGAAGGCTGCGGAAAGGAACGCGCATGCTGTATCTGGAAGTTCTTGTGGTCCTGACCACCCTGGGAAGCTGGGTCCGTATGTATCGGAAGGGGGGCGGCAGCCTTCTTTCCCGTCAGGGACTGGCCTCCCTCAAATACTATACGACCCTCTCCAATATCTTCGCGGGCCTGGTCTCCCTCCTCTTCCTCCTGCGCTTCCTGGTCCGGGGAAGCAGCGGCCCCGTCCCCCGCTGGCTGGCCCTTCTGAAGGTATCCTCCGCGGTCTCGGTGGGCCTGACCTTCCTGGTGGTCATGGTCTTCCTCCTGCCCCGGATGGGCTTCGCCCCTCTCTTTAAGGGGGAGCTTTTCTGCCTCCACGCCCTGGGGCCCTTCCTGACCATCGCCTCCTTTCTGGCGAATCCGGCCCTGGCGGACACGGGAAGGGGCGCTTCCCTGATCGCCCTGATTCCCACCCTCCTGTACGGGATCTTCTACGCAGGCAACATCCTGGTCCATGGAATCGGAGAGGGGGAGAAGACCAACGACTGGTACGGCTTCCTGATCGGGGGCATCCATACCCTGCCCCTGGTCTTTGCCGTCATCCTGGCTGCCGCCTGGATCCTGGCCCTGGTCCTCCTTCGGCTGAAAGGCTGAGACCGGGCATACGCGTGGATCTGAAAAGGCCGCGGAAGCCGTCCGGCTTCCGCGGTCTTCTTCTGTTTTTCCATGGCTGTGCCTGTACTCAGTCCTCTCCCACCAGATGGACGGTCTGGGGCGTGTGCCCGGCCGCGGGCAGGATCTTTTCCACCAGGTCCCGGGTCCTGATCCGCAGGCTGGAGGTATTGACGCAGGGATGGCAGCCCAGGTATTCCTCCCGGAGCACGTCCTCATCGATCAGGAGGCGGACCTTCCCCGCCTTGTCATAGATCAGGCCCAGGACCGAAACGGCGCCGGGCTCTATGTTCAGGTATGTGAGCATGTCCTCCGCTCCCGCGAAGGAGAGCCTGGCCGAATGGATCTGGGCGGACAGCTCTTTGGTCTTGAACTTTTTGTCTCCGGGCATCATGAGCAGGTAGAAGCTGGTCCTCTGCCGGTTGCAGAGAAAGAGGTTCTTGCACATGAGGATGCCCAGGGCCTTATCGATCCCCTCACAGGCCTCCATGGTCATGGCCGCCGGATGGTCCACCCGGTCATACTCGATCCCCAGCCGATCCAGAAAATCATAGGTCCCCATCTCCCGTTCCAGCCTTGTTCCTGTCTCCTCCGGTCTTCCCTTATACACTTCCATACCGATTTTCCTCCTGCTCCGGCCCCTGTTCTCATGGCCGCCTCTTTACTATTGCAGAGCAGGATCCTCTTTGCAAGAGGAAAGCGCCGGGGAGCGGCTGCTATGCGATGACCACCACGGTCTTTCCAAAGCTTCTGCTGCTCTCCAGATAGCGGTGGGCCTCCGGGACCTCAGAAAGAGAGAATACCTTCTCCGGCCCTGCCTTCACATGGAAGTCCGCTATATAGTCCAGCATCTCCTGGATCCTTTCGCTGTTCACATTTCCGGA
>CAMOUD010000015.1 GCA_946626215.1 uncultured Lachnospiraceae bacterium | reverse complement strand
CGCCGTGGCCGCCGCCGGAGCCTCCATGGCCGCCGCCGGAGCCTCCGTGACCGCCGCCGGAGCCGCCATGGCCTCCTCCGGAACCGCCGTGACCGCCGGAAGCGCCGTGGCCTCCGGAAGCGCCGTGGCCGCCCGCGGTCCCGTGGCCGCCGGAAGTCCCGCGGCCGCCGGATATGCCGTGGCCGCCATGTGTCCCGTGACCGGAGGAAGCCCTGCTGGCAGCCAGGGCCTGGGATCCCTTCCCCTTGCCTGCCGGTCTGCCGGCCGATTTCCCGGAATGGGCACGGGCCCTGGCGTTCTGGAGGGCCTTGGAGCCTTTCTCTCCCTTCCGGGAGGACAGCCCCTTATCGGCCCTGGCCTTCTTGTAGGAGCGTTTGGAAAAGGCCCTGGCCTCATCCCTCTTCATGGCCTTATACTCGGCCCTCTCCTGGGCCTTCATCTCCGCGTTGGCTGCCCGGGCCTCTGCCGCTTCCTTTTTCCCGATAGGATCCGGAAGCTTCTTTTCATCCCGCTCTTCCATGTTCCTTCCTCCTCTTATGTCTCAGATCTCAGTGACCATGGCCTCCGCTGTGGCTGCCGCCGGAGGACCCATGGCCGCCGCCGGATGAACCGTGGCCGCCGCCGGATGAACCGTGGCCGCCGCTGGTCCCATGTCCGGCGGAAGAGCTCCGGCCGCCCGAGGCGGTCCCGGATCCCGGGGAAGCCGGTCTGCCGGAGGAAGTCCTGCCGGCAGCCAGGGCCTGGGACCCCCTGCCTTTGCCGGCTGACTCACCGGAAGGGGCGCGCGCCCTGGAATTCTGCAGAGCCTTGGAGCCTGTGGCTCCCCTTCTGGCCGCTTCGGCCCTCCGGGAGTCCTTTCCCTTGTCGGTTCCCTTCTTCTGGTAGGACCGTCTGGAGACCTCCCTGGCCTCGGCGCTCTTTTTGGCCTGATAGTCGGCCTTTCTTTTGGCCGCCTGCTCCGCCTTCATATTGTCATAGGCCTTGCGGGCCTCGTTGATCTCCTTTTCATTCAGAGGCTCCGACAGCTTCTTTACCTTTTCAGGATGGGGCTTGTTGTCCGCATACCTGTTGATCCTGCCGGTCTCCGGACTGTAGTGGCCCTTGGGGTCATTCTTGTAGTCGCCCTTATGCGCGTCCAGATGCTCCTTTTTGTTGAGGAACTGGATGTTGTTGGGATCCGCGGCGTATTCCGGATGATCCTTGACAGACATCTTGTGGTGGCCCTGGTAGCCCTTGCACTTGCCTGTGGCGATGATCTCGGCCTGCTCAGCCTTGGACCAGTTCCGGGTCCCCTTGCCCTGCAGGACAAGGTCCCTCTCATTGGCCCTGGCTTTTTCGACCGCGGCCCGCCGGGCGGTACTCGCGTTCTTATAGTGGCCGTATTCCCCCATAGGCTCAGCCCTCCTCCTCATCGCGGAACTTGATCGGAACAGGCTCCATATCACCGTTGCCGATGATCTCAATAGCCGTATCCGTCTCATCTCCCAGGAAATCATAGAAGCAGTCCCAGATGGTCTCGAACTCTCCCTCCTCCATGTTCCAGAGGTAGACTCTGTCATCCTCCGCGGACAGGCAGATGGGATCGCCGTAGTTGCGGACCGCGATCACGAAATAGCCCTCGGGCAGAGCGAGCTCCCTCCGGGCTTCCGGCGTGTTGTAATCCGCCAGGGTATCAAAGGAAAGGCCCAGGTCCGGATCCTCTTCCTCCACGGACAGGAGGGTGGTATCAAAGAGATAGCCGCCTCCGCAGACTGTCATCCAGGCGATATACTGACTGTTGGCTCTGGGCAGCATCTCGCCGGCCCTGGCTCCGGTCCGAAGACTGGAGTTCCTGAGCAGGTGGAAGCCGTCGAACTGCTTCATCCTCCGGATGGTCTCCAGCACGTCTTCCTGGTCCCTGAACTTCCGGACTGCCTTCGCGTAATCAAAAAAACCCATCGTATCCTCCTTCCGCGGCAGACTCTGCCGCCGTTGCCTGTATGCTTATCCTGAATATAGCAAAAGACCGGTCCGCTTCCGCGAACCGGTCTGATTTTCTGCAGGTTTCTCAGAGATCCTCCGCGAATCCCATCATCTTCATATTGGAAAAGGTCAGGAACCGGTCTCTGCCCGAAGCATCTGTCAGCCTGTAGCCTTTTGTGCCGGACATCTCCGCCCTTTCCGCCTTGACAAATCCCTTTGCCCGCATGGCATCCATCCGGAATCGGATCCTGTGCTCCGGCCAGGGGCTCTCCTCCGGGACGATATCCACGGGATCTGAGACCTCTTCACGCGGAGGGGAGGTGGGCTCTTCCGCAGAAGGATGCCCGGGTCCGGTCTCCCGGCGCCGCATGGCGTCCCGGACAGGCCTGGCCCTGAGCCCGGCCTCCCGGCTGCCGTCCGGAGAGATCTCGATGTCCCATCCAATGATGTCGTCCTCTTCTCCGGCAGCCTCCCCTCTGCCTGCCCCGGACCCTCCGGTCCCCTCGTCAGAAGGCCTCCCCGGCAGGGCTCCTGCCTTGCCGAAAAAGCCCTTCCACCAGGCAAGGAGCCGTTCTCCCAGGCTCCGGAGAGAAGCGCCGAAGCCGGAAGGCGCCGCCGCGGGAAGTTCTCTCTCCGCAGGCGCGGGCAGGGAGGGATCTTCCTCCCCGGCCGTAACAGGCACGATTTCAGAGCCCGCCCGGAACAGCTTCTCCGAATCCCTCACATGACCGCAGACAAAGCACTCCATGACCGGAGCCTCTTCCCCTATATTCACTGTTCCGCAGCTGCTGCAGATCCACTTGACTGCCATCCGCCTGCCTCCTTCTTTTTCCTGCATGCAGACCGGCCTGCTTCGGGATGATGCCGTTCATCCTCCCGGATCCGGTCCGTAATGGTTCTGTCCCGGCTTCCTTCCGGCAGAAGTCCGCCCTTCAGAAGAGGAAGCCTTCTTCTGCCGGAAAGCGGCGGCGGATCCGCCGGATCATTTCGGGACAATAAAATTCATCATCCGGCACTTTGCCAGATTCAGGAACATCTTGTTGGAGCCGACCTGGAACTGATAGCCTTTGGCTCCGTTCATGGTCGTAGTCCCAAGGAAGGTGACCCTTTTGGCTGCCAGGACTTCTTCGTTGAGCCTGAAAGCGGCCGCGTCTTCCGGCCAGAGCTCAGGAGCCCCTCCTCCGGTCGGACCGGGCACGGGCGGCCTGGGCGCAGGTTTCGGCTCGGGCCTGGGCGCGGGTTTCGGTTCGGGCCTGGGCGCGGGCTTAGGCTCGGGCCTGGACGCGGTGCCTCCTGCCGGTACAGCCAGCTTCATCATCAGCAGGGTCCTGCTGTTCATCAGCCTGGAACCGCCCTTCTTATCAAAGAACTGATAGATGCCGGCGGATTTTCCCCTGCGGACGGCGGAGAACAGGGTCCTGATCCTGTCCATGTCCCAGACGATGCCGTCCCCGGGCCAGGGCTCCTCAAAGACCTCGCCGGGAGCGGCCAGTCCCTCGGAGACCAGTTCCTCTTCCGTCTTCAGGAAGCGGCGCCCGTCCATCTCGACGATCTCATAGGCGTGGAGGACATTGCCCTCCTTATCGGTCTTCTCATACCTGCGCAGTGCTGCCAGACGGCTCCTGGCCGCGTCTTCACAAATCTTGATGGCATGCTCGGGCCAGGGAACGGTCTCGATGGGGATCTCCCGGGTCTGGAGCCTTCTGAGGGCCTCGCCTGCGGAGGGCCGTCTTTCAGGATCCTGCTGGATCATGTCGGAGATCAGAGCCACGATGGCCTTGTCCCTGATGGAGGGGTGGATCTGAAGCTGGGACTTTTCCTCCCCCTTGTCTTCTGTCAGGACGACCTGCCAGGGGTAGATGTACTTGCCGGCGTCGGCAAGCTTTTTCAGCGAGCTGGTCAGGTGGTCGGCCTTGGGCTTTTCTCCTGCCAGATACTCATGGAGGATCAGGCCCATGGTGAAGATGTCCGACTTCGTAGTCATCATGACCTTCAGCTTTTCCCGGATCTCCGGATCCTCATAGGTGGAATAAAGAGACATTTCCGGAGAAAAGTAGTCCAGGGTCCCCGTAATGCCTTCCAGAGGCACATCGTCCTGGAAATAGGCGCCGTCAAAGTCGATGATCTTGGAGACGACATTCCCGGCCGCGTTCCTGACAAGCATGATGTTGGTCAGCTTGAGGTCTCCGTGCACGATCCCCTGGGCGTGGATAGTGCCCAGAGCGGCCATGGCGATCTTGAGGCACAGGTACCTGGCTTCCTCGCTCAGGCCGCGGATGACCTCATGGTACTGGTCTTCCGGGATCGCGCCTTCCACGAACTCACTGATCTCGAACCAGTGATGGTCCGCGACCTCCCAGACCATGGGATAGACGATATTTCCGCCGGGACCGGCTACAGAAGCCAGGGTCTTGTTGAGCCTGGTCTTCCGCTTCCGGAAGAGCTCAAAAGCCTCCCGGTTCTTCCTGATCTGAGCCTTGGAAAGGGCTCCGTTGTCCGCGGGCTCAACGGGGGTGTTGAACTTCTTGACAAAGTAACGGACCCCGTCTCTCGTGCATTTGCCGATCATGCCGCAGGTGCTGGATTTCATGGCATCTGTGTCGACCGGATATCCGGAAATGGAAATCAGCGGCATTTCCCCTCCTCCTTCCTTACATCCATCCGTTCCTGGCTACGTCATCGCGCTTGTCCTGGCTGACCTCCCGCAGGTGGTCGGCCAGATAGGAGGCGAAGAACTCCTTCTGCTGCCGGACCAGAGCCCGCATTTTTACAAGCTCCTCGTTCTGGTTCCGCATTTCTGTGATCTGAATGCGAAGACCCGGATCCTCTTCGAAAAATTCCTCGTTTTCCAGGAAGATCTCAATATCATGGGCCCCCATATCCTGCCAGTAGGCATGGGCGCCTTCCTCCCGTACCCTGGCCTTTTTCTCCTCCAGTTCCATATATTTCTCTTCGTTCTCCCGGTACCGGGCGATCAGAGAGAGGATGGAGATTCGGACCGCGGGGATGGTGGTCTCGACCAGGACCTCTTCGGGGTCTGTGCCTCTTTTCAGCCAGGTGTCGACCAGGAACTCAGCTGTCTCCCGGCCCCTGTTCTTGAGATGCTCTGCCATCAGGTCCCGGTTGGCCTTCTTCCATCTGGCCAGGAACCTGGACATGTCGCCGCTCTGTTCGCCGGCCATGGTCAGACGGCTTTCTGCTCCTTTGGAAGCCATCAGGATCATCCGGATCAGGCTGTCGATCCCGATTTCCGCGGCTCTTTCACGCTCAGTATCCCAGACCTCGGAGCCATCGAACATCAGGGGGCCGATATTATCCCTGACATCCGCCGCGATCTTTTCCATGATCCTGACTGCTTCTTTCAGCTGGGCCTGTCTGCGGCGGACCGCTTCCATGTAGGCCTTTCCGCTTTCCACTGCCTTTTTATCCGCCGGGGACAGCATGGGGATGAAGCTCAGAGCGGAACGGAAGAAATCGGGGCTGGTCCTGCTGGTGTCCACGAAATCGAAGAAGTTGTCTGCCGCGATTTCCATGAGTTCTTCCCGGATCCTCGCGTTCTCGCCTTCCAGCCTCCTCTGCTCATCATTCAGGCCGGGCAGATCCTTCAGGTAGGTGCCGGAGAATTTCTTGTTCTCCACGCAGGAAGCGCAGTAGCTGTGGATGGGCGCCAGCCCATAGGCCAGCTCCAGAAGGGGCGCCAGTTCTCCGGACGCCTCCTGTTCCATCCGGATCAGGAGCTGCTCATAGTCTGTCAGCAGGAAATCATCCGGCATGTCGTCCAGATGATAGCGGTCCGTCAGGGCCTCCAGATGCTCCTTTGCCGCCCTGCGGATCTCCTCATAGCTCTCAAAGCCGAAGGCCGCGCCCGCCATGGAGTTGCTGTCATCGATTCCTCCGAACTGGTCGAAGAGCTCCTTGAGAGCGGCCTCCGCTTCCTCCATGGAGGATGCCTTGGACAGGTAGGTCATCAGGAAGGCTTCCAGGCGCATGGGAATGGAATGGAAGCCGTTCCTGCCGGGGAAGGTCGCGTACACGCCGTCAGAGACCGAGAAGAGCATGCAGGGCTTTTTGTAGGTCCTGTACTCAAAGGAGGGCCGGACCCTTTCATCGTCCATAAAGCTGAAGTTGGCGGTCATGCCGCCGTTCCTTCCCTGGTCCTCCGCGGCCTGTCTGAATCCGTCCGCGTCCCATACATAGGTCCTGGAATCGCCGCAGTTGATCAGGAAGACTTCCACCTCGTCTTCTCTTTCCCAGAAGAAGGCCGCGGACAGAGTGGTGGCGTAATAATCGATCTTGTTCAGGGAGGCCTTGGCGCACTCTGTCCCGAAGAGGCCGATCACATCCCTGTAGGCCTGAAGCAGGGGGACCGTCTTGAGCTGTTCACAGAAGGACTTCCAGCTCTCATAGGAGGACACGGGCAGGGCTTCTTCCAGGTGAAGAAGGATTTCTGTCATCACGATGCCCAGGGCATGGGATCCGAAATAGCCCGATTTTTTCAGCCGGCTGGAATACTTTCCGGGCGCCTGGTAGAAGGTCTCCATGACCGGATCCAGCAGGGAGGACAGGCTCTCCCGGACATATTCCCGGAACCGGTCCCTGGTCTCCTGGCTCTTATCCTGCATCTCAAAGTAATCCATGAGCCGGTCCGCGAAGGCCTCCGGATCACGGACGATGGGATCAAAATGGATGACGCGGATGCCCGCGCTGCCGCCCATGCCGTCCGCCGCGAACATGCCCGCCCCATTCACAAAGGGAAGGGCGTCCTCTCCGACCCGGCTGGTCAGACCGTGCAGGTTGACGGTCCGTTCACTGTACACTCTCATCTTCAGCATAGCTTACTCCTCCCTGAAGTCCATAGGTTCCATCGTCTTCCCCGGTCAGACGGCCCGGAAGGCTGCCTGGTCAAGTTCCATATCCTGTCCGGCAGGCAGCTCCACGCCGGCAGGCTCTTCCTCTGCTTCCATCTCACAGGCAAAAACTGCTTCTGCCGCCTTTCCGGGGGAAATGAAGACAGCCCAGAGAAATCCGCAGAATGCGGCCAGAAGGATCAGAAAAATGATCAGTCCGGCAGGGCTGCTCTTGTCCGTCTTCTTCCCGGTACCGCTTTCGGAAGGTCTCGTACCGCTTTCGGAAGGTCTCGTACCGCCTTCAGAAGGTCTCTTCCTGCCTCCCGCTCCCGTTCCTGCAGGAGTCGTTCTGTCTCTCGCGGGGCCGGACCCGCTTCCAAGGGCTCCCAGGACAGCGTCTATGTCAGCGGCAGACATGCCGCTCACACCGCCTCCCGCTCCTGTTCCGGCAGGGGTCGTTCCCCCTCCCGCGGGGCCGGACCCGCTTCCAAGGGCTCCCAGGACAGCGTCTATATCAGCGGCAGAGATGCCGCTCACGCCGACACCTGCTCCCGTTCCTGCAGGAGAGCTGCCGCCTCCCGCGGGACCGGACCCGCCGGCAGGTTCCGCCGCGGGCTTTTTCCGTTTTCCCGCCACCTGCTTGCCGGTAGCCATGTTGAATACAGGTTCATCCGTCCAGGGGGTCCCGCAGACGCTGCAGGCCATTCCCGGCTCCTTTTCTTTCATATTATTGCTGCTGCAGGTCTTGCAGACCCATCTGATCTTCATTTTGTCCCGTTCTCCTGTCACAGGCCCGACGGCCTGCTATGTTCCCATCCCAGTTCCCAGTATACAGCCCCTCTCTTATTCATCAGGGAGGGGGCAGAAAAAAGAAAAGAGGGTGCAGGTCCGCACCCTCCTTATATGTGTGTTCTTCCTTTTGTCAGCCGACGGATGCCACAAGCAGCTGAATCGCCATATCAATATCCACATCCTCCAGGCCTCTGCCTGCCTGGGAGAAGGAGGCCCAGACGTTGTTCCAGACCTGCATGCTGACCCAGGGCTCTACATTGGGAGCGAAGAGGACCAGTCTCGCGCTGCGTTCTTCAGGCATGCCGCCCAGATCCGCGCTGGCGCCGGTCCACATATCGCCGAGCTCAGCCAGAGAATTGGGCATTCCCGCCGGATAGCTGGGATTGGACTGCCGGCTGGAGTCTCCCAGGCTGTTGGCGGAAGCATCGGTGAAAACAAGAATGACATGTCTGCGCTTCGCGCCTTCCGTTGTCCAGTTGGACCGCATGGCAAGAGCCATGGCCTCCAGGGCGCTCTCAGGCTCATCGCCGCCGCCTATGGCCCTGATATTCATGACACAGTCCTGGAACTCGGTATTCTGCTCGGGAAGGACAAAGAAATCGGATTCAGACATAGCTTCGGAACCGTCACAGCCATAGTCTCTGAAAGAGATGACCTTGATCCTGAGGCCGTCGACATTCTTGCCGCTGGCGTCCATGGCTTCATGGAACTTGCTGCAGAAGGCCAGAGCGTTGTCTTTCACTTCGTCGATGATCGGCGCCATGGATCCTGTGGCGTCAATGAGCATTGCAATATCTACGCAGTATCCCTGGCCGCCCGTCATCATGATATCGCCCAGGCTGCCCTGAAGATCCTCAAACATTCCCATTCTTATTTACCTCCATCCGTAATAAAATACTGTCCCGCCCCTCAGTCTGACAGGATCAGAGTATCCCCGTTCCCGCCCGCCTCTCAGCAGGCAGAAAAACACGGGAATGTGACAAAAAAAGTATATCATCCGTAAAAAAGGTCCGCAAGGACCACCTTCCTTCTCCCCCTGTTTTCCCTGTTTTTCCGCTCTGTTCCCGCCCCCCCTGTCTGTTCTGTGACTGGTTTTTTACAGACTCCCTGTATTGTGAGTTCTTTGTTTGCATATCCCGTTTTAGAATATTTGTATTCTGGTAATAAAACTGCCGCGCGGCCGCCCGGATGGTTGTCCGCGGCTAGAGAGGTGAGAAGGAGACCATGAACAAAGAATACGCCTACGGCAGGGTCCGCCTGAGGATCGAAGAGATCCTGAGGGCAAAAAATATCAGCAAGAACCAGGTCTGCCGCGATCTCCGCCTGCCTCGTACGAACCTGAACCGGTACTGCAGAGGGGATTTCCAGCGGATCGACGCGGAGCTGATCTGCAAGCTCTGCTGCTATCTGGATATCTCCCCAGGAGACCTGATCGAATATGAACGTCCGCCCCTGCCGGAATGATCTGTCAGGACCCTGCCCCGCGCAGGGTCCCTTCTTATTCCTGCAGGGCTTCCTGACAGGCAGCCCGCAGAAGGGCTTCCTGTTGCTGACGCGGAAAAGACATCTGTGCAGGTCTCCCCGCATTTGCTAGAATGAAAGCAGAAAGCAGCAAAACCAGTACCCAGGAGGTGATATGATGCAGAAAAGAATCCTTGCTCTGATCGGAGAGGACTTTGAAGACCTCGAGCTCTCCTATCCGGTCCTTCGCCTGAGAGAGGCCGGCTGCCGGGTCGACCTGGTCGGCGAAGAGGCTCACCACGTGTATCACGGCAAATACGGCGTGCCCTTTGAATCGGACCTGTCCTTCGACGAAGTGGACGCCGCTGATTATGACGGCATCCTTGTGCCCGGAGGCTGGGCCCCCGACAAGCTCCGCCGGTTCCCCAAGGTCCTTTCCCTGGTCCGGGACATGGACGCGGCAGGCAAGCCCATCGGCGAGATCTGCCACGCGGGCTGGGTCCTGATCTCCGCCGGGATCCTGAAGGGCCGGACCGTGACCTCGACTCCCGGGATCCGGGACGACATGACCAACGCCGGCGCGACCTGGGTGGATCAGGCCTCTGTCGTTGACGGCCACATCGTATCCGCCCGCAGGCCTCCGGACCTGCCCGAATATATGAAGGACTATCTTAAGGTCCTCTTCGGATGACCGGGACAAAAAGAAAAAGGAAAAAAGGACTTTGAGGATCCGTCTTCATCTGACAGATCTTCAAAGTCCTTTTCTTCCATCAGCTGTCTCTTCTCTGCGCAAACTCCAGTGCGCTCATCTCAGCTTTATACAGAGCGTCCGCCGCATTTCGGATCTCCTCTGCCGTTCTTCGAAGCAGGTCCGCTCTCTTTACGATCCGGTCCCTCAGCGCCTCTTCCTTCTGGATAAATGCCCTGGCATTTTCTCCGGTCCATCCGGCAGACAGGATCTCTATGGACTCATTCACCTTGCTGACGCAGGATCTGTCCAGCTTCCCGGCGGCCTGGTCCAGTTCATCCGCCTGCCTTTTCAGGGACCTGTAATTGAAGATGATCTGCTGCTTTGTTTTCATTTCCTGCTCCTGCTATGCCTTTTCTTCAGCTGATAAGGTCGTTGGGAATACTGGAAGCCAGCTGTACATTGACCTGGTCCTCTGTCTGCATATAGGCCTGGGCCATGGTCTGCAGGTCTTCGGCATGCTCATCCAGCTTTGCCCTGATCTGCTGCATATCGCCGTCAAGCCCGTTAAAACGGTTGATAAAGGCCGTCGCGGCTTCGCCTTCCCAGACTGCTGCCAGATCTCTGGCCATGTTCAGCATTTCCTGGGTGATGTTCGCGACATTCGCGTTCCTGCTCTTGAATTCAGAAGAAGCGCTGATCAGTTCCTGGGGTGTTACCTTAATTGTATTTGCCATTTCTGTCTCCTTTTTTCAAATCCTGTCCGCGGGTGATCCGTTCCTGTACGCGGTCTTATGCCTTTCTGGTCTGTCCGATCGCCGTGTTCTGGGCTTCTGCCCTGTCGTAGGAATCCGCGATCTCCATCAGGGCTTCAATGAACTGGTTGATCCCGGCATAGAAAGAGCCGAACTGCTCCTCATCATTGCTGTAGGCCTGCATAAAAGCCGTCTTGGCTTCGCCTTCCCACATCGAATTGAGCCGCTGTACATCGGAAGACAGGGCCTGGACCTCCGCCTTGAATCTTTCGTTCAGGACCCTGAGCTCCTGTGCTTTTTTCCTTACGTCTGCCGTTGATACTCTGAATGCTGCCATCTCTTAACCTCCT
Source organism: uncultured Lachnospiraceae bacterium (assembly GCA_946626215.1). GTDB lineage: Bacteria > Bacillota > Clostridia > Lachnospirales > Lachnospiraceae > CAG-791. The sequence goes on along the minus strand of CAMOUD010000015.1, from coordinate 14,894 downwards.
GTGCTGAATGCAGTCTGTTTTGTTTTTCATGTGCTTATCATAGCACATGAATCTGTCTTTTCATTTTTACCGGACGAATGGTCCCTTTTTCTGACGAACGGTCTTTCAGTTCTTTTCAAGGATCTCCGCAATGGCCTCCAGGAACCTGCCTCTCTCCGGATTCTCATAGCCTCGCCAGACGATATCATCCACGTCTTCGTGGTCAAAGGCCAGGCAGCTTCCGTCTCCCAGATAGCCTTCCGGGTAGGGAACGCCCAGATAATCATATACTCTTTCCTTCACGTCATCGGCCCTGCTCTGCATAATGCCGATGATCACGCATTTCTTTCTGGCTCCCCGGAGAGTCACCACACTTCCGACCGGTATCAGATCCTGAATTGCGACCATAGCTTCCTTTCCGCCGCCGGACGCGGCCATATCTTACCCTGAAGCAGTTTCTGCTTCCTGCTGCTTACCCTCCGAATACTCTTCCGAAGGCCCCCTTCATGATGGCTGTGAACTCATGAATGCCTCCCTTGTTGTACTCATTCAGAAGCTCCTCATGCTCCAGAACATACTTCCCGATGGAACCGCCTGCTTTCGCCGCCCCGTCCTTAAGGGTGCCTGAAATGTACTTCGCGGCGACTTCCTTTTTGGGAGCGAAGGTATCCAGAGCTCCGAATGTGAAGATGTCAGCCACCGCGTAAAACTCTGCCGTCAGGCCGGCCACGCTGGCATCCACCCATACAGCCGCCTTCTCAGCGGGTTCGAATTTCCCGTCTTTTGCATACTCCACAATGCTGTCGCCGGCTGCTCTTCCTGTGCTGAGGACCGTCTTGGCAAACGCGGCCCAGAGGCCTGCCGGAGTCGCGAAAAGGCCCTCTGTCTTCGTGGCCGCGTCATAGATATCGCCTGCCGCGTCAAACAGTTTTTCCTGGGAACCGATAAAATTCGAATAAAAAGCGTAAGGAGACTCATACTTTTTATAATCCAGGGCCTCGGACAGGTCTGCCAGATATCCGAGCACGCTCCCGCTGATGCCCGCGCCCATGGCGGCCTTGCCGAACCTGCCTTCAATACGGCCGGAGGCGTCAAAACTCTTTATGTATTTGCAGAGACCTTCCCATACCTTGCTGGTCGAAGATGAAAGATGCAGGTAATCGGAAAGACCTGACAGGCCCTTCTTTTGGCCGGAAAAGAATTCTGTGAGGTCCTTAAAATAGGAAGCGCCTGCTGAGATGAGCCCCCATTTTTTCTCACCTTGTTCATCTCCCATCCCTTCCGCGAATTTTTTCTGAAGGCCCAGGAAGTACTTGACGATATCAAAGTCTTTTCCGCCGTCCTCTTCCGCGTTCGAACTTCCCCGGAATCCGCCTCCGCCCCCATGGCCGGAAGGGATGGGCGCCGCGTCCCCGGCGGTATCCCTGCTTTCCCTGCCGGTCAGCAGGGCCTCCGTACGGGCATACCTGGCAGCAGCCCTGTCGAGGCCTGACCCTAAAAGCGCGAGCTGTTCTCCGCATTCACAGATCCTGCCGCTCTGGACCTTCAGGACCTGGTCCAGTCTGGCCCTGAGTTCTCCTTCACAGGAAAGTCTTCCGCAAAGACCTTCTACTGAGTCCGAGACGCTGTACAGGGCCTCTTCCGCCGCCTTTATTTTCTCCGCGGCTCTTTCCGCGTCTTTGAAATCAATCCTGAATGCTTTCACTTTTGTCTCTCCGTTCTGACGCGGCCGGTGCATTCCCGCCCGTCAGGGGCAAAGGCAGGGGCCCTTCATTTCATGAGGATCCACTTCCAGAAGGAAGGGTCCGGCCTGATGAAGGACATCCTGCTGATCCGGTCCGTGATAAGTCGGATGACGCGGGGCGCCGGTCCAGGTCCCTGCGGACCGCGGTCCGGACGCGAGGGGATCCTGTCGCATCTGTCGCTCAGATGCCGGTCCAGGCCTTCGTACCGGGCGTCGATCTGCTCCAGGGTCCGGTACATGCCCCGGACAGCAGCAGCGTCTTCATACAGTCCGTAACGGATCCGGCGGAGCTTCCTTTCCAGTTCGGAAACAGCCGTGTTCTCTGTATTCATGCTCCTGCATACATCTTCCGCGGTATCCATTGCATGAAGCAACGCGTGTTCCGATTCCCGGAGAAGATCTTCCGCGTCCTTCGCTCTTCTTCTGTCATACCTGAACATAGCGCCTCCTGTCTTTCTCTGCATTCAGCATATTCCTGTTCCTTCCATCAGGCCTGAAAAACTGATAGACGGCACCCAAAGCTGACGAACGGTCAGACCAGCATCAGCCGTGACCCGTTGACGACCCCATAGCTGCTCAGGGACCGTTCTTTATCCATGAAGACCTCCCGGTCCAGGAACATGAGCTCCAGGCTCCTGATATCCCCGGGATCCGCGTATCCCTCCTTCTGGCAGATCACTTCCGTGATCTCCGGCAGGATCTCCCGGATCGCGGCCGTTTCCTCAAGCCGGAAATTGTATTGTTTGCCGATGACCGGAACACTGATATCAACAATGATCATCTGTTACCTCTCCATGATCTGCCGTCTGGCAGCTGCGGAATCCCTGACCAGCCGGTTCTCTTTTTCAGTCTGGATCAGGATATACGAATCATATGTTTTTCTGAGGAAGACGAACCTCTCCCTTTCCGGTTCCTGCCCTTCCGGAGGACTGCCTCCGTCCAGGCGCAGCCTGTCCGCCAGGACGAGAGCGGATACTTTGTCTCTCCAGGCGGAAAGGCCGTCGGTAAAAGCCGGCCATTCAGCAGCGGAAAGAAGCGCGTATTCCTCCTCATAAGGCGCGCCTTCCGGCGGGACCTCCCCGGAAGCGCTTTCCCGCGGCCCCTCTTCCTCCGGAAGGATCTCACCAAGCACTTCCTCTTCCGACAGGGACCGCAGGCGGACCTCTCCGGAGGGCGTGATCTGGACCGAAAGAATTCCGGTCTCTCCCAGGTACAGGACCCTGTTTTCCTCTTCCTCCGACAGGGAAAAAACCTTCAGGACCAGGGAGGCGCAGGCAGCCGGAAGGACCAGCGCTTTTCCTTTTTCCGTCAGCGAACAGTCTTCTTCCCCCAGGGAAAGAATATCCCTCAGCAGGAGATCATGCAGAGCATGCACGGCCTCCTCCCTGTCCGGCCTCTCCTGAGGCAGGTCTATGGCATAGATCCTGTCCGAGGGAGCCAGGGACAGCATCATCCTGTACTGAAGAAGGGAAAAGATCTCTTCCCTCACTGACTTGTCTCTGCTCTTTTCCTTATCCATCTGTTCATCCACTGATGCTCCGGATATAAGTCCGGATGTCTTTCTTGCAGCTTCTGGAAACGGGGATCACAAGATCATTGTCCAGAAGGAGCATGCCTTCCGCGCTCAGGATATTCCGGACCCTGTCCATGTTGACGATATAGCTCCGGTGGCAGCGCCGGAACCGGTCCGGAAGCTTTTCCATCAGCTGCTCCATGGTCTCATAGAAGCCGTACTCTTCATTCCGGGTCCTGATAAAGACCTTTTTCTCTCTGGCTTCCACATAGTAAATGGCGCTGAAGGGGATCCGGATCCTGTCGTTCCTTGTTTCGACCAGGATAGACTGGTCCTCGTCCGTCCTTTCATAAGAGGCCATATAGTCGGTCACCAGCTCATGGATGACCTCCCGGAGCTGGTCCTTTGTATAGGGGACCAGGAGCAGGGAGGTGGGCAGGACCTGGGGACGGAGATAGGCCATGGGCGAGATCCTCTGGTCTGCCAGCAGAAGGAGCCAGGGATCCGAATGGGCCTTCCGGACCTCCTCCAGAGCTGACAGGGTCTTTTTGTCCGACAGCTCCCAGTTGATAATGTCCACCAGTCCGGCCTTCTCCAGAAGCTCCATGGCCTGGGCCGGCAGAGAACAGTAGGGAAAATCCCAGCTGTCCTCTGACAGCAAAGCCGCCTGGTCCTTATATTCTCTCTTCAGTGATTCCCAGTCCCCGGACCGGGACATGCAGGTCAGAACTCTGATCATCGTTTTTTATCCTGAGGCAGAACAACGCTTCTGAAAGACACATCATCATAAGAGGCCGTATAGCCAAATCCCTGTCCGGTCCTGGCATCCCGCCTGCTGTCGAACCTGGCGCCGGCGAACTGGAGCATGGAAGTCACGCTCATAATATCACCGCCCAGGAAGATGCCCCTTCGCATCTGAATGAATTTCTCAAAGACGGAATACCCGATCAGTTCCGTTCTCTGTCCGGGATCCATGGCGCTGATAAAGTAGATATTATGCAGGTATCCCTTGTCCAGAAGATTGGTCAGGCCGCCATGATAATTGTCCAGGGCATGGGCCGGGTCATGCAGCAGCTTTGTGAAGGCGGGCAGGTCCGCGATGAAAACAAAGACCGCTTCCTCCCGGCGCATCTCATCATAGATCTCCTGCTCGTCCAGGCCGCGGGCGATCATGGCCTTCTTGGCCCTGTTCCTTGCAACGAACATGGGGATGAAATCATTCCTGAACCAGGTCCCGAAGGAATCATAGTCCGTCAGGTACTGGGCGCCCACAGATCCGGCCAGATCCGCCAGCTCGCTGTTCCCTGTCTCTATGACAACGATCTTTCCCTTTCTTGCCGCCGCGGTCCTGATCAGGACCCTCAGCAGGTTGGTCTTTCCGGACCTGGGCCGGCCAAGGGCCAGCCATGTGTAGGTCCTGGACAGGTCGATGGCGGCGATGTCCGCCGTTTCCTCATCATAGCCGAAGGGCAGGGACCTGTCGTCGGCAAGGAGCCTCTTTGTTTCGGGATTTTCCAGCAGATCAGCCGTGACAGGCTTGTCCGGGATCCGGGGGACCTGTCTGGCCGGAGCGCCTTCCCACTTTTCAGCCATTTCCCTGCAGGCCGAAGCGATCCTTTCATTCTTCCGGATGTCATCCTCCGCCTCCAGCGGAAGGGCCGTCTGATACTCCAGGACCTCGCCCTGGATCAGGGCAAGTCCCCTTCCGATCACGCCCTCCTCCGGCAGAACGGACACATGCATGACATTCAGGACTTCTGCATAATCGTATTTTCCGGGCATCTGAAGGGCCGCCGTCACCTGGAAGCAGTCCCGCATCCTCCCGGTCAGGCCCTTGTCCATTCCGAATCCGGAGGCGCTGACCGCAAAGGAAATGCCGTAAGACCGGCCGGTCCTGAGCAGCTGCATCAGGACCTCGTCATACATCTCCTCCGTCTTTTCGCGGAAGGACGCCATATCGTCTATCACGACGAGGATCCTGGGGAATTCAAGACCGTGGGCCCTGACATACTGCTGATAGTTCACCGTGCGGAAAGCCTTCCTGCGCTCTTCCAGGCATCTTTCCAGCATGCGGAAGAATTTCCCGACTGTATCCAGGCACTGGTCCGAAAGATAGCCTCCCACATGGGGCGCTTCCTCCAGAGCGCTCAGCATACCGCCTGAGAAATCAAGAATATACAGGTTCAGCTCCTCCGGTGTATAAGACCGGATCAGGCCGAAGGCAATGGTCTGCAGCTGCGTAGAGCGGCCGCTGCCGCCAAGGCCCAGGACAGCGTAGTTCCCTTCCTCCGCCAGATCAATGACAAAGGGCGCCTGCAGCTGGTTGGCGGGATCGTCGTAAAGGCCGACTGCCGCCCTCAGCCCCTGGCCCTTCTCATGGACCGTGTCGACGCCCTCCAGATCAGGCAGGAAAAGGCGCTCAGGAAGCACAGGAAGCCAGAGCATGTGGACGGGCCTGTATTTCTCCCGGAGAGCCACATCCCCGACATGGCGCACGACAGCCTCCAGCTGGGTGATCTCCTTTCGTTCGGGAAGGCGGACGCCCTTCCGCATGGCCTCTGCCTGGATGTCCTCAGCAGAAGCGTCCGCTCCCATCCGGGAGACCAGAATGACGAAATTCTCCATGGCCGACCGGGCGTAGCGGCTGTCCGGATACTCCACATCCGCCGCGCGGAGCCGGTCATAGAGAGAATCCGTAAGCTCTGCCCGGACATGTTCCGCCTCCGGAAGGGCCCCTTCCGGAAGATCGGCAAGGGCCTGCCTGGACAGATCCAGAAGAAGGGCATACCACTCCCTTCTCCGGGCCTCCCTGCTCTTTCTCTGCCTGACGCTCCCCGCCAGGGCCATCTTGCCCGTAGCTGTCAGCATGGTGGCAGGCAGGGTCCTTCCCGCGTCCGCGTCCTCCTCATAGACGGCTCCGCTCCAGCCTGACTGGAAGAGCTGATAGATCTCATCATTGCCGACCTGCAGATAGCCCCGGCCCGCCTGGGTCAGATAGGCCGCGTCCGGCTTTTTCAGCATATCCATGGAATCCTGCCTGTCCTGGACCCGGAGGCAGAGATGGAACCTGGAGTTGGACCAGATGTTGTCATCCACATTGCCGGCGGGCTTCTGGGTCGCCAGGATCAGATGGACGCCAAGGCTTCGGCCTACCTGGGCCACGCTGATCAGTTCCTTCATGAAATCAGGCTGTTCCCGCCGAAGCTCCGCGAATTCATCGATGATGATGAAAAGGTGGGGGACCGGCTCTGTCACCTCCCCGTTCTTATAAAGCTGGGTGTAGGCATTGATGTTGTTGACAGCGTTCTCATTGAAGACCCGCTGCCGTCTGCGGTTCTCGCTCTTGATGGAGACCATGGCCCTGCTGATCTGACTGCCGGACAGGTTGGAGACAGATCCCACCAGATGAGGCAGGCCCGCGAAAAGATTGGCCATGCCTCCGCCCTTATAGTCGATCAGGAAGAAGCAGACATCATCCGGGCTGAAATTCACAGCCAGGGACAGAATATAGGTCTGCAGGGTCTCGGATTTGCCTGAGCCTGTCGTGCCGGCTACCAGGCCGTGGGGGCCGTGGTACTTTTCATGCACATCCAGGTAGCAGGGCGCGCCGCCGGACATATGCCCGATCATCGCTTTCATGGAAATATATGTCCGGTTCTTCATCCACCTGTCAGATACATGGAAATCCGGCAGGTCCGCGGCTCCGTACATGTCAAAGAAGGAAATGGAACCGGGAATTTCTCCGCCGGTCTCGATTTCCTTGACCTCCAGATTGGAAAGCCGCCTGGCCATCCTGCTGAGATCATCGCTCCGGACCATATCCATGGTGATCCTGGTATGTTCCCCCGTTCTCACATTCCGGATGCCGGAGAAGCAGGAATCATTCTGGATGATGCACTCGCAGACATTGGGCAGGTCTTCGCCTGTCTCCGCCATCAGGATCAGGGTGACGCCCAGATCCTGGTCCGGATCCAGAAGGAAGGCCGCGGCAGGCTCCGACTCCAGCATGGCCTCATCCTCTACGAACACAATGTAATAAGGCTTGTGGATCCCTGTATCCCGGGAAGGACGGGCGGCTTCTTCCGCTCTCGCCCTCAGGACCGACGCCAGTGAGAACAGGACGTCGCTGGCTTCGGACCGGTCCCCCGCGGCATAGCGGATCCTGCGGTCCTGAGACCAGGTATGAGGAAGCCATCTCGCGAATTCCCACCTGCTCTTCTGGATACCGCCCGAATCCTCTCTGAAGAGAAAGGCCATCTTTACATCCGTATAGCTGTTCTGGGACGCGATCTGCGCGGCCAGGACACGGACGACCGGATAGGCGCCTTCCAGGTTCTTGCCTCCGATAATGCCGACGATCCTGTTCTTCAGGAGGTCCAGTCCGATCGGCACATCGGACAGATATCTGTATTTGTCCCGGATGGCCCTGGGCCTGGGCTCCAGGTCATCGTCCACCAGAGTGAATTTCTCTTTGGGAACATCGATCTCGAGAGGGACCGGCATGCTTCCGATGCCCAGCCTGTAATACAGGAAATCCTCATGTGACGCGTTCCGGTTCCAGAGCATGCTTCTGGCCTCCAGTTCTCCGGACAGGCAGTAGGACGCGGACGGATACCGTTCCGAAAGGATCTCCGCGGCCTGCCGGCAGCCGGCAGCCACCGCCGCCTCCTTCCTCCGAAGATAGGCCGAGTATGCTTCTCTCCTGTGTTCCTCCGCCTTCTTTTCTTCCTTTTTCGTCTGCCGCATATTGGCGATGGCCCAGATGGAGCCGATGATGGCGGAAAGGAAGGCTGTCACCAGGCCGGTGAACATAAAGACGCTGGATGTGCCTCCCTGCATTCTGGCGGAAACGATCGCCATGATGCTGCCGGCCGCCATGGGAATGGCCATGGTCATGGAAGGGCCGATGGTCATCAGAAGAGATCGGGAGGGGTTGTTCCTGGGCTCCGGAGGTCCTTCGATCTCCACCGGCTCCCCTTCCATGCTCTTCATTTCCCGGGGCGCGCGGTGATAGACTTCCTTTTTTACAGGGTGCGCCTTTTCTTCCGGTTCGGGATAGGAGGGCGTCCAGGGCGTCAGGAGATCTTCATTCACCCGCAGCCGGGCGGCCTCGCGGACTGCCAGAACGTCCCCCAGCCAGAGGATGAGAAGGCCCCAGATCTGGATCATATCCCCGAAGCGCAGTTCCCTTGCCTTATTGACGCGCCGGTTGTTGACATAGAGCCCGTTCCTGCCCACGTCCTCGATCAGGGCCCTGTCCTTTTCGATATGGATGACTGCCATGTTCTTGGAGATCAGATCTCTTGACTGGCTGACAAAGTAATAGCAGATATCGGAGCTCTGGTCCCGGCCGATCCGGATCTTCATGCCTTCATGCAGGGAATATTTGCGGAAAGCAGAAAAAGGCGCAGTTTTATCCTGCACCAGAATACTCAGGGATTCATGCTCGGCCGTCCGGACCGTATAGCTGCTTCCGCTACGGATCCGGACCTCTTTCTCTGTCCACTCTCCGGATCCTTCCCGGACCTCATAGGCCGGGGAAGGCGCCAGATACCAGCAGCCTTTCTTTTCCTCGATCAGAAGCTCCAGATTGTCATACAGAGCAAACTCTGTCCTGTCGATCAGGAGGGAATAGTCCTCATTATGAAGGTCCGGCAGGACAACCTCTCTGCAGGCTTCTCTGCTGTGGATCGTTAATACAACACTCATCTGTTCCTACCTTTAGTCCTGTATCAGCTGATCAGATCGTTGGGCACGGCCTGCCCTATTTCAGTCTGTTCACTCTCCGCCTGCCTGTAAATGCCGGCCATCGTCCGCAGGTCCCCCGGATGTTCCCGGAACCTCTTCAGGATCTGATCCATGTCATCCTCTGTCTCCAGGAAAAGCTCCCTGTAGGCATCCCCGGCGTCCCCGAGCCAGTAGGAGGACATATTTCTGACCCGCCTGCGCATGGCTTCATACGCGGCAGAGCACACGGCGGTCTTCCTCTCCAGATCAAGCGCGGCCGCTTCAAAGGCTTCCATCGTGACCCTGATGGTCATATTTCCGTTTCCTTCCATGTCTTCCTCCTGTCAGACCCTGATCTGCCGGATCAGTTCCGCCACATCCTGTTCACACCGGTCATACTCCCCGGCGGCCTCTTCAAAGGAGGACAGAATGCCGCTGATGTTCTTGTACAGCTCCATACAGAAGCGGTAATCACTTAGAAAAGCCGCCTTAAAGGTCTCATTTGCCGGACCCTCCCAGGACGCGTCCAGAGTCTGGACTGCCGCGTACATCTGCGCGGCGGCCTCCCTGTATCTATCCGCCTCCTGTCTCATCTCCTGGATGTCTCTGTAAAGTCTGTCCGTATCCTGCGCGATTTTAGACGCCATATTCTCTCCCTTCAGCCCATGAACTGATCGATATGTCCTTTTACAGGTTCAGCATAGCATTCGTCCCGGGCTGCCTATATGATTTCTGACGAACCGTCGTCTAAACAGACAGGCGGTCTGAACAAGGTCATGAATCCTCCCGGACAAGGTCCGCCGGAACCAGGTCCCATTCGCAGATATAGCCGGCGCCGCCGGCCTGGACGCTGGCGTCTCCTTCTGAATCCCCATACAGAGCCTGGTCGTCAAATTTCCTGGTCTCGACCCGGTAGCAGAGAAAGTTCTGGGAATGGGGATCCCCGATCCCGCCCCTGTCGTCAGGCTGGCCTCTGCCCCACCAGGAATCCGCGTGATAGGCATCGTCGTCAAAATACTCGCCGGTGACCCATTCCCAAACGCCATCCTGGACTTCCCGCGCGCCCAGCCAGTAGAACTTCCTGGTCAAGGCGCGTGACCGGACCATGTCCAGTTCTTCCTGGCTCGTGACCGTGGCCAGATGGCCTCCCATGGCTTCACAGGCCTCCCTGGCCTCCTCGAAATTGACGCTGTCATCCAGGACCTGGTAATAGTGGCCTCCGATCAGAAGCTTGTCCTTCTCCCACCGGGACAGGGGGATCCGGGTATCCGCCTCCGCGGTCTCTTCTTCCGCAGCAGGCTCGGGGGCCGCTTCTTCCGCTGCCGGTTCTTCCTCCGCTTCCTCCTGAACAGCCGCGTCCAGGGCCGTTCCGCTTTTCCAGGGCTGCAGGAATAGGGCCAGGACCAGAGCCAGGCCCGCAAGGCCTGCCGCGGGAAGGAGCCAGAGAGGACGCTTCCTGGAAGGCCCTGCCGCCTCTTCCAGGGCTGCCTTCAGTTCTCCTGCCGTCTGGTACCTGTCCTCCGGCTCCAGGGCCAGGGCCTTCATGATCACCCTGTCCTGGGCCGCCGTCAGGTCCCTGGCTGCCGCGGAAGGAGGAAGCAGCAGGTCTTCCCGCATTCTCTGGACGCTGTCCGCGGGAGCTGTTCCTGTCAGCATGTAGTAGAGGGTGGCGCCTGCTCCGTATACATCTGTCCAGGGTCCCTGGCGTCCGTTTTCAAAATACTGCTCATAGGGAGCGTAGCCCTTCTTAAGGACAACGGAAAACCGCTTTCCGTCTCCATACCGCATACCGGCAGGACCCAGGGTCTGCCCCTCTGTCAGATACCTTCTGGCGGCGCCGAAGTCCAGGAGCCTGGCGCTTCCGTCCTGGAGGATCATGATGTTCTGGGGCGACACGTCCCGGTGGATCACCTGCGCGTGGACCTTGTCCAGAGCGTCCAGGAGCGGACTGATCAGCCGGACCGAATCCGCGAAGGACAGGGCCCCGTATTGTTCGATATATTTACCCAGACTGATCCCGTCCAGGTATTCCATGATGATATAGGAGGTGTTGTTGGCCTCGAACCGGGACAGGACCCGGACAATGCCGGGCACATCCGAATACCGGGCCAGGATCCGGGCCTCCCGGACAAAGTCCTGGAGCCCTCTCTCATATTCCGTGCGCTGGTCGGCGGCCACCGCCACCTTCTGGGAGACGGTCCCGGTCCTTTCCGCGCAGTGGGAGGGGAAATATTCCTTTATGGCGACCCGGATGGAAAGGGACAGGTCCCAGCCCACATAGGTGATGCCGAAGCCTCCCTGGCCGATGGCTTTCCCCACCAGGTAGGAGGTATCCCCGTTCTGAATGACAGATCCGATGGGCAGCTGGAAGATCTGGTTGGCCGCCCGCAGGTCATGCCCGCAGGAGGGGCAGAAACCGGCTCCTGTCTGGGTCTTTTCAAAGCAGTAGGGACACCTGTCAAAAAACGGAAGGTGTCCGGTCGCGCCGAAGACCGCGCTGGTCCTGTCATCACCTACCCTCCATCCGCAGGAGGGGCAGAAGAAAGCGCCGGAGGGCACTTCACTGGAACATCTGGGACACTTCATTTGCTTTATCCTTTAAATCCGGATCCGGGACCGGCCTTCAGGAAAAGGATCAGTCCTCTTCCTTTTCAAATAGAAACAGTCTTGTGTTGGTGGCAAAAACGGAATCGTTCCAGGTGCCGTCAGAGGCTCCCTGGTAGAACTGGGCATAGTCCTCACCGAAGGCAGCCTGCTGTTCCCCCTTCACGTATCCGTTGTTGGGCTGGCCGGAGGACCGGTTCCAGTTGGAATAGGAGGAATCCTCGTCCCCGGACCATTTCCAGTAGCCTTCGGACTCATAGTCGGTGCAGGCAAAAAAGGCGGACTTTTCCCCTGTCTCCAGGACCCTCTGATAAAGGACCGTGTTCTCGGCGTCATCAGAAATGACGGCCAGGTAGCCGCCCCGTTCCTCGCAGAATTCCAGAAGGGCCTCATAGCCGATATAGTCATCGTCCGCGTCCGGGTCATCCAGGTTCTCGATCCCGTAGGCAGCCATGTCATAGATCCTGTATTCATGGCCGTTATAGAAAAAGGTATCCCTGAGCCCGCTCTCACCGGAAAACCGCATGACAGACGCCGCGGAATCCTCTTCTTCCTCATAAGAGCTGTCCTGACTGCCGGAAGACCCTTCCGTACCGTATCCGTCCTCCCTACCTTCTCCTGCCGGCATTTCCTCGACGGCGACCTGTCCGTCATCGACAGCAGGCTGTTTTCCCCTGTCCATAAGGAGCCTGGTCACCGAATAGCTGATGCCGGCCACCAGCAGGAAAAGGACCACAGCGCCGATGATCATCCAGGGCTTCTTCCTGTCGGCCCCCTCTCCTTCCGGACGTGTCCTGATAAGGCTGTCTCCTTCAAAGGTGACATGGGGTTCATAGGGGCTCTCTGTTTCTCCCCGGCCTTCCTCTTCGGGAAAGATTCTCTCCGTAGTAAAGGCGGCTTCCGTTCTGGCGCCTGTCCGGTCGGAGAAGAACCGGGGATCCTCTCCCTCCCTTTCCGGCCCCTCCGGATCCCGGTACCTGTCTCTTCCGGAGACAGGCCCCGCCGTGTCCAGAGAGGAACCGCAGATCGCGCAGAACCTGCTGCCGGCCGGATTGCTGGTCCCGCAGGCAGGACAGATCTTTACGGATGATTCTCGCATGATATATATCCTCTTTCTCCCCGCTTCCTCCGGGGCCGTCAGTCAAATTCACAGATACAGGCCACCTTTCCTTTTCTGGAAAGACGATCCCCGATGATGTCGTCCGCGGCATCGTTGAAGGTCCAGCCTATATCCTCATCTTCGTACTTCGAATGCCACAGGCACAGGAAGAGCTCTTCGTTCCCGTTCGTATCGCTTCCGCTGGGCTCGCCCGGGTACCAGTTGGCATAGGTCCATTCTTCCCCCGTGATCCAGCCGGTCTCTTCCCAGGTCCGGTCCGGAGATTCCAGCCTAGCTCCCAGCCAGAAATAATCATATCGAAGGGGTTCGGCGATTTCACAGGCTCTCTGGAATTCCTCCTCCGAGCCTATGGTCATCAGGTGGCCGCCCTTTTCCCGGCAGGCCCGGTCCGCCTGCTCCCAGGTCATGTCTCCGGTCAGGACCATATATTTGCTCTGGGGCGGGGCGGCGCTCTTCCTGACCATGGTCCCCACCAGAGCGGTCAGGATCAGGGCCAGAACGGCAATGGCCCCGAAAAGCAGCTTTCCGGTACCCGGCTTCTTTCCCGCTGCCGCTCCGTTCAATGCCCTTTCCAGCTCGGCCGCGCTCTGGTACCTGTCTCCGGGCTCCAGGGCCAGGGCCTTCATGATCACAGCGTCCTGGGCAGGCGTCAGGTCTTTGGCCAGGGAAGACGGAGGCAGGAGCTTATCCTCCTTCCTGCGGTCTCTGGCGTCATAGGGCGCGCTGCCTGTCAGCATGTAATAGAAGGTGGCTCCCAGGCCGTAGACATCCGTCCAGGGGCCCTGGTCCCCCTTCTCAAAATACTGCTCATAGGGGGCGTAGCCATGCTTCAGGATCACGGAAAAATGCCCGCCTTCTCCGAAGCGGAGCCGGGACAGGTCGGAGGTCCCTCCATCCGTCACATATTTCCTGGCGGCGCCGAAGTCCAGAAGCCTGGCCTCCCCGTTCTGAAGGATCATGATATTCTGGGGACTGATATCTCTGTGGATGATGACCTTATGGATCTGGTCCAGGGCCCGCAGGATGGGAGTCATCAGCCGGACGCTGTCCCCGAAGGAAAGGGTCCCGAATTCCCGGATATACCGGTCCAGGCGGATCCCGTCCAGGTATTCCATGATGATATAGGAAGTGTTGTTGGCTTCGAACCGGGCCAGGACCTTGACAATGCCGGCCACGCCCGAAAAGCTGGCCAGGGCCCTTGCCTCCCGTATGAAGTCCTCCAGGCCCTTCCTGTAGTCCGCCTCTCTTTCAGCCGTGACCGTGACCCTTTCAGAGATCTTACTGGTCCGGGCCGCGCAGTCTGCCGGGAAGTATTCCTTGACAGCGACCCGCTGGGCCAGGGAAACGTCCCAGCCTGTATAGGTGATGCCGAAGCCTCCCTGACCGATGGCCTGGCCGATCAGATACAGGGATTCCCCGTTCCGGATCAGGCTGCCCGCAGGCAGCTGAAAGGACCTGTTCCGGGCCCTGACTTTAGCTCCGCAGACCGGACAGGTCTCTGCTGACTCCCCTGTCTTATGAAAACAGCAGGGGCACCGTCCCCGGATCCGTTCCGCGGCCATCAGGGCGTCCCCGGTCCTCCGGTCATTATCCTCTTCCAGGGCGCTGCCGCCGCAGACGGGGCAGAAAAGAGCCCCGGCCGGCAGCATCCTGCCGCAATCCTTACATTTCATTTATCCTACCGTGTCTTTCTGACAGAGATGCCTGTATCGAAAAAGCAAAATCTTACAGACTTCATTATATGCAAAGACAAACGGTCCGACAACAGGACCTTTTTTTCAAAGTTCCCTGCCGGACCGCTCAGTTCGAAGTTCATCCGCAGCCGTTCCCGCCTGCTTCCCTTTATCCATTCTTCAGTTCGCTTCTTCTCTGGGACAGCAGTTCCACGTTGGCGTATTCAATCTCATTCAGGTACCTGCGGGAATCGAACTCATCCGCGGGGATCCTTTCCACGTACCAGTCATACTGGCGGTAGTAGCTTAAAAAGCCCTGATCCTTGAAGATATAGCCTTCCCTGGCGAAGATATCGTTGATGCAGGTCTGGATCTGCTCCGCGCTCAGGTCTTTGATCTCTCCATAGGAGAGGTAACGCTGGCTGCTGTCAGGAAAAAGTGTCCCGTCTCCTGCAGCAGCGGGCACCGGTTCAGGAGCCGGTTCCGGCTCGGGCTCGGGTTCGGGTTCCGGTTCCGGTTCGGGAACCGGCTCGG